>JAKFCJ010000198.1:0-10036 GCA_036676705.1 Bacteroidota bacterium | reverse complement strand
TACGGGAGTCTTGTTTTGATACGGAGGGTGGCTGTTTTTCCATGCCCGGGTATACCTGCTGAATAGCCGGATATACCACAGGTTCAGGAGTGCCTGAAGGACAAGCAGACTATAGATCCACATCCTTTTTATTGTTAAAAAGGAACAAAATGGCCCCGACCATACCCGGAAGGAAGAGGTTGATCAGCCATATGGAATAGGAGGCAAAAAGTATGGAAGCATCAAATTCAGGGGCTACCTGGAAGGCATAATGTGCGGCAAAACCACGGCTGGCCACTTCCAATAAAGCGATGGAAGGCAATACACTCTGGATAAGGAATGACAGTCCAACACCCTGAAGAGCCATGCCGAAGCTGATCGGAATGGATAACACCTTGAACATCAATACAAATTGAACAGAAAACACGGCATAACGTAATGCGGATAAACCGAGTGCTTTCATCAGTTGCATACGTGTAAGACGACGAATGGGAAGAAAATACTTCATCCACTTTTTGGGCAGTCGTACGAGAAGAAGCAGGCCGACAAGCCGGTCAATATTGAAATAGAGGAAAAGCAGGGTCAGGGTTAAAAAGCACAAGATGGCCCCGCCGAGCATCCACTCAATCGGTTCTTCAGCGAAGAAAAAAAGTGCAGCCAGGCTTCCAAAAAGGTAGGTGCATACATTTTGTGCCAGGCTTCCAGCCATGGTTAACAAGGAGGCTTCCACCTTTTTCTCCTTGAGATAGATCACCCTGCCGGCAAACTCCCCTACCCGGTTTGGGGTAAAAAAACTCACAAAAACGCCTGTTAGTATCGCTTTATAGGATAGCAGGAAAGTGGGTTCGGCAAAGGATCGGATCAGTACCTGCCATTTTTTCGTTTCCAATGCCCAGTTCAAAAAGAGGAGCAGAAAAATAGGAATTAACCAAACCCCATTTATTGGAACTTCTCCGTGCAGGATGGCTGAGAAATTATCGCGAAATTTTTGATTGACCAGAACCTCCCGGTATAAAAGCCAGATGCTGAGCACCAGTACGATAATTTTTAAATACCGCAGGATGAAGACTTTGTTATGCGAAATCCTTCTGATCAAATTGAATACCTTTGAAGGGCATGCACGAAGACAAGGTTTATGATTCCATTATCCTGGGCATTGACCCCGGTACAAATATAATGGGATATGGCGTGCTAGGGTGCACCGGAAAATCTTTTGAACTGATCACGACCGGAGTCATCCAGCTGGGTAAATTAGAAAACCAGGCGCTAAAACTCAAAAAGATCTTTGAACGCTGTCTTTATCTCATCGATACATACCACCCAAACGAATTAGCTATCGAAGCACCCTTTTTTGGAAAAAATGTTCAATCCATGCTCAAACTCGGTCGCGCTCAGGGTACGGCTATGGCGGCAGCGCTTTATCGTGATATGCCCATCTTTGAATATGCCCCCAAAAAGGTGAAGCAAAGCATTACAGGTAATGGAAACGCAAGCAAGGAACAGGTTGCTTCCATGCTTCAAACACTCTGTAAGTTCGAAGAGATCCCAACCTACCTGGATGCTACTGATGGATTAGCCGTTGCGGTTTGCCACTTTTTTCAGGGAACCCATACGGATACCGGACTTAAAAAGAGGACAAAAAGCGGGGGTTGGGCAGCCTTTGCGAAAAACAATCCTGACAGGATCGCTTAATCCACTGCGTTTATCTTATCCGCAATTTCCTGCAATTCGGAACTGTTTGGCTTCAGTTTCGGGCGGGAAAAATTACAGTCATCCATTTTATTGATGGGAATAAGATGGATATGCGCATGTGGAACTTCCAAACCAATAACCGTTACAGAGATCCGTTTGCAATCGATCGCCTTTTTCATGCGGATCGCCACCTTCTGTGCAAAAAGCATCAATTCGCTCAGCTCCGATCCGGGAAGTGAAAATAAATAATCTGTTTCCTTTTTAGGGATAACCAGGACATGCCCCGGACTCACCGGCTGGATATCCAAGAAGGCAAGATGCTTTTCATCTTCTGCTACTTTATAAGCCGGCAGCTCACCTTGAATGATCCGGATAAAGATACTGGCCATCAGAAGCTGATCTCGAGGATCTCGAATTGAATTTTTCCTGCAGGAACTTCGATATCGATGACCTGCCCTACCGTTTTACCCATCAATCCTTTGGCGATCGGTGATCCCGATGATATTTTTCCCGTTTTCAGATCGGCCTCCTTCTCTGTCACCAGGGTATATTCCAGGTCTTTGCCCGTTTTCAGGTTTTTGACTTTCACCTTACTGAGGATCATCACCTTTGAGGTGTCGAGCATACTTTGGTCGACAATGCGGGCACGCGAAAGCAGATCTTCCATCTGGGAGATCTTTGCTTCCAGCATTCCCTGGGCCTCTTTAGCTGCATCGTACTCAGCATTCTCCGACAAGTCACCCTTGTCCCTCGCTTCAGCAATTTGCTGGGAGATGGAAGGGCGCTGAACGGTTTTCAGATGATGCAATTCCTTTTTCAGGTTTTCCAGTCCTTCTTCTGTGAAGTATTGAATATCCGCCATAGTTGTTCTTGATTCTTAAAAAAAGAAAGCTCCGGGAATACCCGGAACTTTCTCAAAATTAGGATAAAATAAATGATTTATTGTGCACCCAAGTTCAAACGAACACCAAAAGTGTGGATTCCTCTGAAAGGGTTGGTACTGCGGTAAGAATAATCGAAACTGAATGAATTGTCGTTGGTCTTGGAAAGAGGAACATCTACTGTTACCCCTCCACAAAAGCCGGTGAGTGCAGTTTGGCGACCGTCAATTGATAGTTCACTGAAGATGTTTTTCTCATACACAAATCCGGAACGAACCATGATAAATTCTTTGAAGGCATACTCCAGTCCAACAACCAGGTTATTCCTTGAAAAGGAGTTGGATACAAAGTTACCCGCTGCAGTAAGTCTGTGGAAATAGGAGTTTGAATCCTTATCCAGGCGAAAATCATAGGAAGCTCCGATATTTACCTGTGAAGGCAGGTTAAAGGCAGCAACGCGATTTTCTACTGTATTGTCGTAGGTATTGTTTCCACTGATCCTTCCTTTGACAGACAAACCGTCGCCACTGTATTTCATGTCCGGACCCACGTTTCTAACAGAGATCCCAAACTTGATATCGTCCTTTTTAATGCTTTTGCTTTTGTAGGATGTTACATATTGAACACCTGCATCAATTGCAAAACCTGAGGCACGAACATCTTCAATAGCTTCGTTGATCACTTTTACCTGAATTCCACCTGAGATCGTGTTCGAAAACCGTTTGGCATATCCCAATCCGATATTAATGAACTGGGGAGAAAAGGTTCCGATACCCCCTTCCGGGTTTTGGGTGGTGGTACGTTGAATTTCTCCGAAGCTCATATTATTGATGGAAAGTGACAATGCACTTTCGTCTTTCAATTTTTGAGAGAGGCCAAAGCTGCTAATATGAACGCCTGATGGCACCAGCCAGTTGGTACGGGCAAAGATCACCTCCGTTCTGGGGGTGAAGGCAATGCCGGCAATATTCAACTGGGTAGCCTCCAAACCACGGATCCCCGCGGTATGAACAGCACCCCAACCTGAACTTCTTGCAAAACTGTTTATAAGCAATTCTGTTGCACCAGCCTGTCCGATACGGTCAGGGTTTCCAGCCTGGGCGCCTAAGCTTAACGCTAAGGCTCCCAGCATGGCAACTTGTTTTATGCTAATTCTTTTCATTCTTTTCTATGTTATATAATTAGAAAGAGTCCAGGTCAATTTGCCTCATCACTCCGAACCACTTGATCACCTTCTCACCCAGCTCACCTCCGTCCACATGAATGATATACATTCCACTGGCAATCGGTACGTTGGCATGGTTTTTCAGATCCCAGTCGACGAAAGTAGATTCGTCATCCTTTTTGATCTGCTTGACCAATGCCCCGTTTAGGGTGAAAATATTAATGGTACATTTAGTCGGAAGGTTGATGAGTTTCACCCGGTTATCAAGCTGGCTGCCTTCGTACGAAGAATAAGCATAATAAGGGTTCGGTACGACATTGATCAGTGCCATCGCATCTTTACCGGCTTCCACATTCTGTTCAGGAGAAATATCTCCTGTATTGAAGGTATAACGTGGCTGCTCGTAAGTTCCATTCGGATCGGTCGGATTTGCCAGGTTGGAGAATTGTGTTCCGTATGATTTTTTCACACGCAACTTAATGGTTACTTCAGTAAGCGGCACACCATCTTTCATTTCAAAACCAGGAGCCATAAGTGCAGGCATTACCCACATACACTGGGCGTATACCCTGCGCATTTCAGAAACGGATCCTGAGTTAAGTTTAGGCAGGTATTCATCACCACCATCATAGCGTGTTCCACTATAACCGGCAAATGTTTTTCTACCCATGATGTAGACATGATGTTTACCACCCATTACAGGAGCTGTAGAAGTTCCGTAATCGCTGGTAGGGTTCCAGATCATGTCATTTCCGTTTGCATCGGCCAGATAAGAATCTTCACCGAACATGATGTTAAGACGTTCTCCGGTCTCCAGGTTGATCGCATAACCCGGGAACCAGCTCCGTCCGTAGTCACCCGAGATCGGTTTCAGGTCCTTGTCGAGTGACAGACTTTTTCTTGGGGTATGTTTGGCCGCATTTCCGGTTGAAAGACCCGGATCTTCGCTCATTTCTATTACAATGGCCCGGGTCCATTTACTGCGGTCAGGAGTGAGTACAATATCTACACTCTGCAGATCGGTCAGGGTATTGTCAAAACCAACCTGGCTGCTGGCGTAAGCCGGTCCGAAGGTTGCCATGGCAGGATTTTGATAGGGAGCACGAGCTGCCAGCGCATAAGGAGCAATACGTCCGTCATAGATATTTTCATAACGTTCAAATGGATCCATCGCTTCACCTGCTACAGCAAAATCGTGGTTATAAGCCATATCATTGAATTGATCGTTCCGTCCACGTTGACCGGAGCGGATCCAGTTAAGCCACATCACCGTACTGTTGTCGTTATCCTCAATTCCTGATAACCATTGACGGGCATCATCCTGCCATTCTATTTCGAATCCGATAAATCCATTATCATCATCCAGTTGATTGTTTGGATAGCCCGGAGCCACAGCCTGGCCAACGGTTACGGAAATTCCCCATTTCGGGATAACCTGTTCGTTTGGTACATGAATATTGGTATCGGAATAAATGGTATCCTGATCATCCAGATTAATGAGGTACCAATAGGTCGTCTCATCATACAGGGAATCGCGACGTGCACCCGCTGTAGTTAAGGATGAATCCCGGATCACCAGTTCAAAATTCGCATTTGGAACTTTTATCGGGTCGATCACTTTGATATTCACGGGGCCTGAGCCGCCTAAATATTTAGGTGCTGCACTGACATAAGGGGCGCTGAGCACTTCTTCAATGGTTTCTTCCGAGATATTTAAAAACACTCCTCCATTACCACTTCCGCTGTGTTTCACGATTTGTGGTCCGGATGCATATCCGGCCTGTAGTTTGGTTCCACCTTCACGCGGGTCGTTTTTATGCGGTATACCTTTATACTTTTGAACATTTTTACGTCCTTCAAGGTATTGGATCGGCTCATTCGGGTCGTTTGTACAAACGGCATAAGCAAGCACCACATAATAATAGCTCTGGAAATTTACCAGCGAGGAATTTCCCGTTGCAAAGAGATCTTCCGTAATTCTAAAGCTATGCTGAATACCTTCATTCGCACCGGTAACCTTGATCTTTGGAATGTTTACTCCCAGATCAGCATCCAATTCCTGGTTAACGATCCGGGTATATGCATCGCGCTTATCTACCTGAAAGAGCAGGCGAGCCTGTTCCACATTTTCAAGTTGTCCTGTAGTTACAGAGGCATCGCGCAATTGGTATATTTTATACCCCTGGAAAACATAATTTAAGGGAGTATTTGATCCGGGAGCCATGATATCAAACCGTTCGATGTTCTTGATCGGATAATCAGGACTTTTAAGGTCATAAACCTGGGAGTCAACCATGGTAATGATCAATTCATTATCCAACTCCTGGATATCCAAGGATGGTGCAGCCGGGCCTTCCAAAATCCCGAATTTGTTATTGAACAATTTCTGGGCTTTGTCTGAAGCCAGGCGAAGGAGGTTCAACGATCCTGTAGCCCCGCCTGTTGTGGTTCTTGCCCATACTACCCCCACTGTTACATAGTTTACAGCGCCTGGTTTCAGGTTAAATGGTCCGGCTGACTGAAGGTAACGACGGTCTCCGGGTGTGTTACCGGCACTTTTTTCATGCCATTCACCGGGAACAGTAGGATCTCCGGGGAACATATAGCTGGTTGGCGCTCCGGTCAAATACCCGTTACCGCCTTCGGTGATCGGGGATCCGTCTTTCCAGATACCTCTTAAATAGCCATAATAATGCTCCGCAGCTGTTGGGTTACCATTGATAGAGAAGTCATTATTGTAATAAACGAACTTGGTCAAACCAATTTCATTCCCGGCAGAGTCACGCGGACCTTCAAAAAAGGTTGTTCCTACAGATGGCGGGTTTAATCCATACCCCAAAATTCCCTCGTCATCATCATCCCCGTTGTAGCAGAAACCTAATTTTCTGCCAATATCCACGCCGACATAGTCATCTGAGTAGTTACCCAAATCAGCATCCACCCATTGTCCGAAATAGCAATTGCGAATTTCATCGAAAGAACGGTTGGTGATCTTGGTTTTGTAGAAGGTCATGTTATTCACCTCGTCATTGGTGGCAAAGGCAAAGGCTATTGTTTGTAATTCGATACCAATTGGTATGCCTCCGGTTTCTGAGTGAATATTTCCTTTGTCGTTATAAACGAAAAACAACATTTGATCCGGTTGATCCCCGGGCTCATTATCCTCATTAGCCCGTGTGGGGTCCAGTATGGGATATTCACCATCTTCCTGATCATAAATTCCATCTCCATCAGCATCATAAAAAGGAGCTAAAATTTTGGGTTCACCGGAAGACAGGTAATCTCCATTTCCCGGCCATTCAAGAATATCGATTGGCGCAGTTTCTGGTTCTTCAACAGATTTTTCAATATCGTTCCGGTTTACTTTCCAGATCCTGTCATATTCGGTACAACGTGATTTATCTACTTCACCGGAAGCCGTATCAAGAGCTCCTGGGAAATAGTCACTACCCGATTGGCGGTAAGTCATGGCGGCAACTTTAAGGTTACCCCCCACGTCAACTCCACCTACCCAGATAGCGCCTGCAAACATGGAGTTCTTACGAATTCCGTTCGGGTCGGTTACCTTAGGTATTTCATATTTGGCTACCGAGTTCAGGTCCCACCACATATCACCTCCATTGAGGATACGGGCACGTACGTTATTCACGTCGATATCAACCTGAGCCGTTGCCGGTAAACATCCGGCCGATTTTCTTTGAAGCAGGCCGCTGTTTTGTCTTCCATTATTCGGTGTGCCAATCACTTCCTTTGCATCTGCCTGCTGAAAGCAAAGCATGGTGCAAAATCCGATTGCCAGTCCTTTTATCGTGTACATTTTCATCTTCGTTCTAATTACTGAGTTTTAAAAATCAAGTTTGATGTTCAATCTGATTCTCCTTGGTAACCCGTAATAACCAGGATTTGCGAGTGCAGTATTGTACAGATCAACAAATGCTTGCTGCGAAACCGCTTGCTGAATAGCTTGCTGTCCGTTAGCTGAATTCAACCAACCATCCGTGTCAGGCGAGCCGGTATAGGGGTGAACGGCGCGTATGTTCTGGAGGTTGAGGAAGTTTTGAACCCATAGGGTGAAAGTCAGGTTACCGTGTTTTACAACACCGTCTTTATTTTTTCCGAGTTTCACCATAAATGCTTTATTGACTTGTATATCGTTTTGTAATTGCCAAGGTAATCTGGAACCAAATGGGGTTCCTTTGATCGGACTTCTCAGCACTATACCACTTTGAACGTTTGGAGTTGGATTTTGGTTGGCTGTGTAAGGAATTCCTGAAAAAGCATTGATCAGAAGGCCCATTCCGGCATTTTCGAAGATGCGTTTTCCTTTTACAACCGGACCGTTATAGTCTTTACCTGAACGGTAATAGTAGAACAGGTTCAATTTGATATTATGACGAATATCGACATTCAACGGGAACAGGTTCCTGAGGTTAGGCTGGCCCGCAGAGATCAATGCCTGTTGTGAATTGGTTCCTGAACCGGTACCGTCAGCATATTGCAGGGTATAGTTCATATCCATATTCACGTTACCTGCATCACGAAGTTCATATTCTACGCGGAAACCTTTGATGGTAGCAAAGTCGATATTGGCGTAAGAAATATAACTAACCGGATAAGCGTAGTTGAAACGGAACTGTTGGATCAGGTTACGTTGCTCACGGTAGTTAGCGATAAGGCTCAATCCTGAATTGTCCGATAATTTTTGTTTAAATCCGATTTCATAGTCGGTTGTTAATTGGGGTTTCAATTCCGGGTTTGCAATAATTTTCGTCGGATTAAAACGTAAAAAATAGAAATCGTCGATCGTAGCAAAGCTGGCCGATACGTCAGGTCTCTGGGCGATCACGTCATAGTTCGCAAAGAAACGGGCCTCAGAAGAGATCGGGAAGTCGAACCAAATACGTGGCAGTACGTTTACCTGTGGATCGTAGCTTTTAAAGGATGCGGCGGAAACAACCTCATTATTCGGGTCTACCAGATAAGGCTGGATGGTTCCTGAAGGAGTTTGGTTAGCAATAACCGCAGGGTCCTGGATCTGGATTCCTTCTTTATTGTACCACATGTTATCATTCCGGTAACCTAAGATGGTAGTCGGATTTTTAACATTGTTCACATACACATAAAAATCATCGCTCACTCCATCCGGATGTGAAACAGGCGTACCATTGATCTCATTAACCTCTCCAACTGTTTTAACAGGATAGAGCGAATAGGGATCTTTAAGTACGGGTTGGTTGGCATCATAACGTTCTATACGCACCCCAACACGGAATATCAGGTCTTTGAACGCAAATTTATCCTGGACAAAAGCAGCAGTATAGATCGGCATAAATGCGCCAATCGAGCGGTTCAAAGGATCATCAGTAAAAGATGCTATGCCCTTTTTACCCCCAACTTTATTTCCCAAATAATCATAACCAAAATAGCTTACTATAGGATTACCATTGGGCCGAACACTTATCAATTCATCCGCACTGAAAAATTCAAGTTTGAAATCGGTCGGATCATACGAGTTAACGTCGATCAGGGTAGATTCATCCACCAGATTTCCATAACTGTCTACTTTTCCGTTTTCGATCAGGTATTTTCTAAAATTACGATCAAAATTCGACTGGGTGGCCGGATCAACCTTGGCATCAAAATTCACAGTATTAGTGAATACGCCATTTTCGTCATATTGCAATAAAGGATTCGACTCATCCAAACGCATTCCGTTATTTAAACGCGCACTGTATTGCCAGGCAAGTTGCCAGAGGCTTCCAGCAGCAACGGAATAACCGCGGATCACCCTTTGCTCATAATAAATACCAAATTTAAGGTCATGACCCTTAATAGAGGCCTCACCTGCCGCGTTTAAGGAAAACTGTTCCTGTTGTTGTTTTCCATAACCGGAAATTACGTTTCCTACGTTCACCCACATGTTCGAGTAAATACCGTTAGGACTTGCTCCATTGGTTAAGCCCGCGTTACTACCGCGAAGCTGGGAAAAACTGCTCACCTCATTGTCTACAAAATCGTAGTAATTCGTGGTGTAATTTGCCAGGATCGGGTTTTTGGTAGGTGTTCGGTCGAAGGTATACAGGGTGTCCTGAAATCCGATCTGGCGGTTATAATTCTTTAGCCAAACAGAATCTCCGTCAATGATGTAAAGATCCGGACCGCCACTGTTCGGGCCATCGCCGGTTCCGCGAAGTTCATAGGATCTTTGCGAATAGGTTTTAAACTGGCCGATATAACCATAATCAAAAATATTATCCTGGTGTACCGCATCCTGGCTTACAAACCAGGTTGACTGATACTGCAAGCTCACGGAATAATA
>JAKFCJ010000197.1:0-1571 GCA_036676705.1 Bacteroidota bacterium | reverse complement strand
TTTAAAGAGCTGGAAAAAACCAATAAAGTCCCGCAGACCCAGATTAAAGGAAATTGATAAAGTGCTGATATAGATGGGAAGGCCGAAGATCAGGAAAAAGAAAACAGCCTGCCTGTTTCCGCGGATGATTTCTTTTACAGCGTAAAAAAACGCAGAAATATAAATAAGGGGAAAGATGAACATCATATCCCCGCCATATTTTGAGGATATTCCTTCCTGATCACATATTCGTACATCATGATGGCGCTCACCTCAATCAGCAGTGTATAAGCTCCCAGCAGGTAGATATTTTTCAGCAGACTGATGCCGATAGTCAGGGTGAAGGCTATCGCCAGCAGAACCATCGCAATGTTAAAAATAGCGCGGTTATTATTCCGGATCAGTAGTTCCAGCACATTCAGCGAATTGATGGCCGCGGCAATTGGCAGCAGCGCCATGATACGCAGTATGGTTACCGCGTTCGCATCCGGCTCGCCGGCAATCACATGAATAATGGGCCCTGCAAAAACGATCATGCCCGCAGAAACGGCTAAAAAAGCAAGTGCCAATAGTTTTTTCACACGGTTCTTAAATTCCGCAAAGGCAAGCGGATCCTCGGCAAACAGCACGGCAGCCTTTGGATAAACCGCGTTGGAGATCGACATGATCATCAGCCGCGATGACCAGGTGACCTTATCACACAGCGAATAAGCGCCCAGCCACATCGGGTTTCCCCAGCGTGCCAGCGCAAACAGCATCAGCGACTGCTGCAGATGCACCGAAATATTATTGCCGACCAGGAAGAAATTACTTTTCGACAGCCCGATCATATCCGACTTCGAGGGGATGCTGAACGGCAGCTTATATTTCATGATGCCCCGGGCAATCAGGTAAAGATAGATCAGCGAATTGATGCCCCCGATCAGGAAATTGACCCAGCGGGCATCGGCAGCGCCCCTCACAAAAAAGATAACCGACAAAATGATCAGCACCTTAGCGACCAGGTTGGCCAGGTTAAACTCAGCCAGCCTTTCGGTACCAAGATATAAAAACAGCGGGTTCAGTACTTCCGAGAGGATGAGCGGTACGGCGAAAAGGTAGTATTGATAATGAGCGAAAGATCCCAATCCCGCCAGGAAAAACAGCAGGATGAAGGGAATAAAGATCAGCACCCGGATGAGCAGGGTATTAAAAAAAACCCGCGACAGGTTTGCAGCATCATGCTGATGAACGGCCACATCCTTAATTCCCGACTGGCTGGTGCCAAAATTGACCAGGATGCCCAGCAAACCCGCGAAGGCATTGGCCAGCATGATCAGCCCGAAAGCCTCCAGACCAACTTTCCTGGTTATTATCGGATACATCAGGATCATCAGCAGCGTATTCGAAAGCTGTATGCTGCTTAGATTAACGAAATTGGACAGGATCTTTGTCTTCTTTAATTTGGAAAATGTACCTGCCACCAATTCTTTCATTGGGAGCAAATTTAAAATAAGATTCGGATTAATGGATTAGGATATGAAGGATTGTCGGGATCGGGATATGAAGGATTGTCTGGATCAGGATTTTGAGGATTGTCGGGATCAGGATTT
>JAKFCJ010000196.1:0-36381 GCA_036676705.1 Bacteroidota bacterium | reverse complement strand
GCAGTATGCGTTTATTGCCCACCTGTTCCAGGAGTGGTCCCCGGTCAAAGGCATCGTCGGTGTTCGTGTCGTCGGGATCTTTGCATGAAAAAATGGAAAGCAGGGAAACAAGGAAAACGAGGGAATAAACGTGCACTTTTTTTTTCATGATCAGCGGCCCTGGGCACTCACCCAGTTGGTTTTAAAATCATTCATTTCGGAAGGAGTGAAACCATAGATCGTTTTGAGCATATCGATAGCTGTAAGCAGGTCCGGAAGCGTATTCACCCGGTCATTGGTAAATTTATAATAGCTGTATTTTGTACCGTTAACCTGCAAATAACCCTGCAAAGTTAAGATCTGGTCGTTGCCGATAGTGATATAGGGACTATTCAGGTTGGAAAAGCCCTGGATAAACCCGAGCGCCTCGCTCAGGTCGTGGAGGGCTCCTGCCTTGTCAGCATCGGTCGGGTTGGTTTTGGAAAGTTTGGCAATGGCGCTGTTCATGTAATTGATGGAGGTAGCAGCCAACGCTTTTTCCATGTCCTGGACAAGGCGGGTGAAAGCAGCTTCCTTTTCTACGGCATAGTCGTCGCCCGCCCGAATGGCCGCCTGCAGGGTAAGAAATTCTGTTTTTATCGTGGTATAGAGGCCTGTGCCGTCATTTTTATCGCGTCGGGATGCATAATTGGCGATGTATTTATCCGGAAAGGTTGTGTTGGCAACAGTCGGGGTATTGGGGAAGGATGGATGTGCACCATACAAAGCCAGCATCCTGTCCAGGGTCTTTTGGTCGAAGTTCCCTTTTTTCAGCTCCAGGATCTGGTACAGAAACAAGCCGGCGTAGGCGCCTTTATCCACTCCCTGGAGGATCTCAAATGCTCCTTCATTCAGCAAACGTGACTGAAAAACACCTCCCAGGGTGGCTGTATCGCCAAAGTCAGGATGGTAAATCTTTCCACTGTGTTTGACCAATTCAGGGAAGCAGGTGTTTTCAACATGGCCGCCCATCCAGCCTGCATGGGCTTTCAGGCTGTTCGATCCTCCTTCATTCCATACAGAAATTAAGGTATTCAGGTCAAGTGTGGTGGATGGGTTTTCCCCAAGTTTAATGGCCGAAACCAGGTTTGAAAAACGCTGGGAAAGTTGGCGTTCCTGATAGGTATTGGTATCATATTCCACAGAGCTATAACTCGAGGGAATGTTTAATGGATTTTTAATCGGAACGTTTTCTTCGGTGCAGGAGCTGAGAAACATTGTGCCTGCTGCTGTAAGGATCAGGAGGTTTTTGAAGGTCTTCATTCGGGCTTATTCTAATTTAGACTAATTCTAAATAATGCCGCAAGTATAGGGTCAGAATATGGATTTGGCAAATCAATTTTACGTTAAATTTAACTTGTCCTGCTATTCGCCTTTGGCTTCTTATATTTGTCGCTTCATGTACCGCAACTACTTACAGGAACCTTTTTTTGAAACCATTAGCCGGGTGGCTGCTGCCTCGAAGCTCGACGTTTATGTGATCGGTGGATTTGTTCGCGACGCCTTTTTGGGAAGAAAAAGTAAAGATGTAGATATCGTGGTAGTGGGTAGCGGGATCGATCTGGCCCATGCGGTAGCAACGGAATTACCCGGAAATCCTTCGGTGAATTTTTACAGTAATTTCGGTACGGCCAACCTGCGCAGTGAAGGTTGGGAGATCGAATTTGTGGGCGCCAGAAAGGAATCCTACCAGCGTGATTCACGCAAACCCCTGGTTGAAGACGGCACCCTGGAAGACGACCAAAACCGCCGCGACTTCACCATCAATGCCCTGGCCCTCTGTTTGAATCCGGAACGTTTTGGTGAATTGATCGATCCTTTTGGCGGACGGGATGATCTTCATACAAAAACAATACGCACCCCGCTCGATCCGGATATTACGTTCAGCGACGATCCCCTGCGAATGATGCGGGCTATTCGCTTTGCCACCCAACTTGATTTTGACATCCAGGAAAGTACCCTAGACTCCATAACCCGCAATGCAGAACGCATCGAGATCGTAAGTATGGAAAGGGTGATCGATGAACTGAATAAGGTCATCCTCTCCCCTGTGCCGTCAAAAGGATTTTTGCTGCTCCATAAAACCGGGCTCCTGCAACGCATTTTCCCTGAATTTTGCCTGCTGGAAGGGGTTGAAAAGAAAAACGGACTTTCGCATAAAGACAATTTTTACCATACCCTGCAGGTGCTCGACAATGTGGCCCGGGAGAGCGACGACTTGTGGTTACGCTGGGCAGCTATCCTGCATGATATTGCCAAACCCCAGACCAAACGTTTTGAGGAAGGACATGGCTGGACCTTTCACGGGCATGAGGACCGGGGTTCCCGCATGGTGAAACCCCTCTTCAGGAGGATGCGCCTGCCTTTGAATGAAAAGATGAAGTATGTGGAAAAACTGGTGCTGCTCCATCTTCGTCCGATCGTGCTTTCCAGGGAAGAAGTGACCGACTCGGCCATTCGCAGGCTGATCGTGGAGGCAGGCGATGAGGTGAATGACCTCCTGCTCCTGTGCAAGGCCGATATTACTTCGAAAAACGAGGTGAAGGTAAAACGTTACCTGCGCAATCTGGAGCTGGTTAAAATTAAGATCGCCGACGTAACCGAACGCGACCGGCTCAGCAATTGGCAACCCCCGATAAGTGGAAATGATATCATGGATGCTTTTGTTATTTCAGACCCGAAGGATATTGGAAGGGTCAAACTTGCCATTCGGGAAGCCATTTTGGATGGAAATATTCCCAATGAGCACGAGGCTGCCCGCGCATTTATGCTGAAAAAGGGAGAGGAACTGGGCCTTAAAAGAAAATCGCATTGATTTAACGAAGGATTAGGCTTTATTTTGCCTTTTGTATTTATGGCTATTTACCGATTTAAAGTTTGTTTCGAAGAGGATGATGAAATTATCCGGGTTATCGAAGTGCGCTCGGGCCAAACCCTGGAAGATCTGCATTTCGCGATTCTTAAATCCATCGAATTCGATACCCGGCACAACGCCCTTTTTTATATCAGCGACGACTACTGGAAAAAACACGACAAGTTTGTTTTCCTGCCCGAAACAGGGATAGAAGAAACAACCATGTTCAGCAGCACCAAACTGAGTACCCTCATCAATGATCCGCACCAGAAACTGCTGTATATCTATGACCTGAGCGAACAATGGGTGTTTATGGTGGAGCTGGTAGGCATTGCCATGAATGAAGACCCGAAAAAAACCTATCCCCAGGTTGTAAGGACCGAATCAAAACCGCCCAAACAATATAAAACCCAGAGAAAAGTAGGTGCGGACCTGGAAGATGATGAATTTGATTACCTCACCAAAAACCTGCTTGGCGGGGAAATTGCCGAGGAAATGTTGGGCGAACACCTGGACGTAGGTGAAACCGATGATATGGGTGAAGAAACCATTGCCGGAGACGACGTAGTGGATGAGGTGGATGAAGTGGAGGAAGACGTAGTTGATGATGTGGTTGATGAGGAAGAAGAAGATAACACCGAAGATCTTTTTGGTGAAGAAGGGTTTGAAGAAGATTAATGACGAATAAACACAAACAGGTTATCCTGATAGGCGGTCCGACCGCATCGGGAAAAACCGAACTGGCCATTCAACTGGCGCTCCATTTTAATACCGTTATTTTTAATGCGGATTCCAGGCAGTTTTATAAAGAAATGCGCATTGGCACGGCAGTTCCCGATCAGGAACAACTGGCGGCTGTCCCCCATTTTTTTATTCAGAGCCATGAGGTAACCCACCCCTTAAGCGCGGCCGATTATGAAAAAGAAGCCCTGCAAAAACTGGAAGAGCAGTTTCTTCTGCATGATGTGGTGATCGTCTGTGGAGGTTCGGGGCTCTATCTGCAGGCCCTGGCTACCGGACTTGATCCCCTGCCACCTGCTGATCCGGAGTACCGTGAAAAACTGGAAGAAATTCTCAAAAATGACGGAGTGGATACCCTGGCCCAAAGGCTCAAACTCATCGACCCGGAGAAGGCTGCCGGTATGGACCTGAAAAATCCCCGTCGTGTGATCCGGGCCCTGGAAATTCTTCATGCCGGTCCGATCCTGGTGGATAAAAGCACACAAATAGAACGTACGTTCAAGGTAATTTCCCTTTCCCTCAATTTAGACCGGGAAGAACTGTATAAACGCATCGATGAACGGGTCGATCAAATGATGGAAGCCGGATTATTGGAAGAGGTAAAAAGCCTGCTCCCCTGGCGGGATTCATCGGCCCTTCAAACGGTCGGTTACCGGGAATTGTTTGACCATCTCGACGGGATCTATTCCCTGGAAGACGCTGTGGAAAAGATCAAACAACATACCCGTAACTATGCCAAAAGGCAACTCACCTGGTTCCGTAACAAAGGGCAATACTCCGAAGTGCGCAATTATGATGAGGCCCTGGCCGTTATTGAGGCTAGTCCTTATTTTTCTTGATCGCAGGGATATTTACTCCTACTGTGAACATCAGGAAGGAACGCTGGCTCATAAAGGTCATTTTTTCCATCGAGCGGAACCCGGGTCTGGCTCCAAACTCGAACTTGTAGCAGATGGCTACTTTATTAGGATGACGGTACACCCATCCTGCCCTCCAGCCCATTCGTTTTACAAAATCGGAATTGGCTTTTAAACTGTACTCGGCATCTGCCGGGCTTTTTACATCACCGAAGTTCAGTACCGGCGCAAAGAGGAAGTCAATATAAAAATCAACCATTTTCCCCACTTTTCTTGTTCCATAATCCGTGCTTGCCACCACATCAACGATGGATTTCCAATGCAATCCTCCATATAAAGAGGTGGAATTAAACATGGTTACCGTATTGTCGACTGCCGGTGTTTCCGTGCCGTTATTGTCTTTCATCACAAAAAAGGAATCGGTTCCGTTCATTTCGTAAGCTACCCGATTGTTGTAGATCCCTCCGCGTACTCCGAACATTTTTCTTTTGGTAGCAGGGATCATGATGTATTTTGTATAGGTATAGCTCCCGTCCGAACTCGATGAAAGCACCAGTTTAGCCTGGGTCTTCTTCAATTTATCAACGAAAAAAAGCGAAACACCTGCTTCTCCATATATAGCTAATTTGGTCCCGTTTTTTGGATGATATTCAGAAGTGTTTGTTTCGCTTCCGGTTATATCAAAGTATGCACGGCGGAAATCAGCACGGACTTCCATACGTTTTAAAAGCAGAAGATCTGCCCGAACAGAATAACCCATGTGCAGATCCGTAAGATAGAGGTCACAATAAAAAGGCTCCAGGGAAAGGGAAAAGGCTTTGACATTTTCAGGGTCGTCCGTGAGAATGCGGTAGTTTACATTTTGTGCCATGGCATGTGCTCCAAATGCCATACATGCCAGAAAGAGGATAGGTTTCATGTTTTACTTTATTTATCCATACAAAATTTCAGTAAAACAGGTTTAAAAATATCAGTAGTAATGACGATTTTATATCCCTAGTTCTGGGTAAAAATAGGTGTAAATTGCGCCATGAATCCTGCACAAATCCATCTCGCACTTACTCACCTGCCGGTTTTCGGGTATCTCCTGTTCACCCCGCTGTTTTTTTTCGCTTTATGGAAGAAAAAACAAGACCTCCTCACTTTGGTTTCCGTCATGCTGGTTTTACTTTCCTTATCTGCCATTATCGTTTTTAATACCGGTGAAGGCGCTGAAGAACTTGTTGAAGACATTCCTGGCATCAGCCACGACACCATAGAAGAGCATGAGGAATCGGGAGAGATCAGTTTCTGGCTGCTGAGTATTTCAGGATTGGCAGCGGCTTTGGTACTTGCTTTGCGGGTATCCCTTTTTCATTCGAAACAATTCAAGTTACTTATCCTGATGGCCCTGCTTTTGGTTGCTACAACGGTTTCTTCCCTTTATACCGCCCATCTTGGCGGAAAGATCCGGCATCCTGAAACTTCCGCTACACCTGTACCTGAATCGCATTCGGATGAAAGCGAAGATGACTAAACATACTTATGCCCTTTCAAACGATCAACCCCTATACCGGTGAATTTCTGTTCCAGGTCCCTTTTGACGAATCCCCTTCGATCAAAAGAAAGATCGATGCCGCGGAAACCTGTTTCTTAGCATGGAAACAGCTTTCTTTCGCTGAACGAGGTGTCTATTTTATGCGTCTTGCAGACTTGCTGGAAAGAGACAAAAGAAAATTAGCCACCCTGATCACGCTGGAAATGGGAAAACCTATACGGGAAAGTATGGCTGAAATTGAAAAATCAGCCTTAACCGCCCGTTATTATGCTGAACATGCCGAGGCGATGATGTTGCCGGTACCTATGCCTGCCGGACAAAAAGCGGAGGTCCACTTTCGTCCCCTGGGTGTTGTATTTGGCATTTTTCCCTGGAATTATCCCCTCTGGCAGGTCTTACGCTTTGTGATCCCCACGCTTATGGCTGGAAACACAGCCGTTTTTAAACATGCGGAAAACACCCCGCAATGTGCTGCTGCACTGATCGACCTGTTTAAAGAGGCTGGCTTTCCGGAGGGAGCCCTCTCCCATCTTTATGCATCCCTTGACCAGATCGAAGAAATTATTTCTCATCCGGCTGTACATGCCGTGACCCTTACAGGAAGTTCCCGTGCAGGCAGTTCGGTAGCCGCTTTGGCGGGTAAATACCTTAAAAAAGTAGTATTGGAACTGGGCGGCAGCGATCCTTTTATTGTTTTGCCTGATGCCGACCTGCAGGAAGCTGCGAAAATCGGCGTCCAGGCGCGCTACCAGAATACCGGACAAAGTTGCATTGCCGCAAAACGATTTGTCATTCATGAATCGGTATACGACCACTTCTTAAACTTCTTTCTCGAAGAACTCGACCTGTACAATGCAGGGGATCCCATGCTCGAAACGACCCGTTTGGGCGTGCTGGCCCGGGAAGACCTGAGCCTGCAACTCGAAGCACAAATCAAGGATACCCTGGCTGCAGGCGCTGTTCGGGTACATGGGGGACAAAGAGTGGGTACAAATGGATTTGTTCCGGGTATCCTGGCCGGCATTCCAAAAAGCAGCAGGGCGTATCAGGAAGAACTTTTCGGTCCGGTTGCCGGATTTTACAACGCGGCCACCCTGGAAGAGGCAGTCCAGATCGCAAATGCTACCCCGTTTGGACTGGGTGCCTCGGTATGGACGGCCGATGAAAATCAATTCAGGAAGCTGGCCGGGGAGATCGAAAGCGGAATGGTGTATTGGAACAGCATGGTCAAATCGACCCCGGAACTGCCCTTTGGCGGAGTAAAAAATTCGGGGATAGGCCGGGAACTCAGTATCTTTGGCATCCATGAATTTACCAATATTCAATTGCTTTACCCCTTTTAAATGGAGCTTCTAGAAAAATATTTCCCGGAACTCCTTGCCGACCCGGTCAAAAAAGAACAATTCGCCAAACTGGATGGTTTGTACCGGGAATGGAATGAAAAGATCAATGTCATTTCCAGGAAGGATATGGACGGCCTGTATGAAAAACATGTACTCCATTCCCTGGCCATTTATTATTACCATCCTTTTCCCGCGGGAACCAGCATACTGGATATCGGTACGGGAGGAGGTTTTCCGGGCATCCCCCTTGCGATCGCCCATCCTGAATGTGAATTTCACCTGGTGGATTCGATAGGAAAAAAGATCAATGTGGTTCGGGCGGTACGCGAAGGATTGGGCTTAAAAAACGTACGTGCCACCCATATCCGGGCTGAACAGTTGAAGGAAAGTTTCGACTATATCGTGAGTCGGGCCGTTGCACCCCTGAAAGAACTGGTCGGCTGGAGCCATAAACAATTAAAAATTACCGGAAAACACGGAGTACCCGGAAAATTTTTATTGCTCAAGGGTGGAGATCTCAGCAGTGAAATTGAAGAGTTCATCGAATTATTTCCTTCCTATGCTGTCAAGGAAATTCCCCTTTCCACCTACTTTTCTGAGGAATTTTTCGATACAAAAAAAATAATTGAACTTATTCCGGTCGGAAAAAAGCGGGGATAATAAGTTTTTTGTGTTATTTTGTACAAAAGAATGGCCGAAAGGTCTATCCTTTTCATACGCTAATAGGGCTCCATTCGTGGAGTCCTATTTTTTTCCCTGTAACTGCCCTCCTTTCGGTCTTCTTAAATTTTCTTAGAAGGCTTTGTTTTATGAACAGGAGCTTCTATCTTTGCAGCCCTTAAAAACAAACAAAAATATGTACGCTATCGTAGAAATAGCCGGTCAGCAAATGAAAGTTCAGAAGGATCAAATGGTGTATGTACACCGCCTTACTGACGCTGAAGGAGCTAGTGTAACCTTTGACAAGGTATTGTTGGTAGACAACGACGGAGATATTAAAGTAGGCGCCCCAATGGTTGCCGGAGCTTCTGTAACCGGTAAAGTATTGTCGCACCTGAAAGATGACAAAGTCATCATATTCAAAAAGAAAAGAAGAAAAGGCTACCGTCGTTTGAAAGGACACAGACAGTCTTTTACGAAAATTCAAATCGAGGGCATTAACGGATAATTTAAAGAAATGGCACACAAGAAAGGCGTCGGTAGTTCCAGGAACGGAAGAGAGTCAGAAAGTAAACGTCTCGGAGTTAAGATCTTCGGAGGACAGTTTGCCAAAGCCGGCAATATCATTATCAGACAAAGAGGAACCAAACATCACCCGGGAACAAACGTAGGAATTGGTAAAGACCATACCCTGTTTGCCCTGATCGATGGAACGGTTGTATTCAAAAAAGGTAAAAATGATCGTTCATTTGTAACGATCCAACCAGAAACTAGCACCGAGGTTAACTAATCGTTTTTCTCAGATATTCGAACCCCGATATGGAAACGTATCGGGGTTTATTTTTTTAGGGTAAACGGTAGATCCAGTTTGCCTGGCGGTCCAGGAAGCCTGCTTTTCCATTGTAATTCAGGGCATGGGTCATGGGGCCACTGAGCATTACCGGACTTTTCAAACGCAGGTCCTTTTTAATTTTCCCGCGTTCATCCATCAGAAACCACTCGTTTTCCATGCGGATACTCGCCCAACCCTCACTGAACGGACAGGCTTCTATAAATGCCTTACCAAATAATAACTTCCCTTTCAGATCCACATACCGGTAACCACCCAGGCGGTTTACACAAACAGTCCCATTAAAAGAAGGCCAAACCCCGTAAAAACTGTCGTTCAGCACGGTTTGTCCCTCGTAATTCATTAATACCCAAAAGGGCTCGCCAAAGGATTTCGCTCCAAATACCTGGTCGTTCCAGGTGCTGATAGCCTCGAAGTTTTGCGGGGTAAGGCGGTTTCCGGATGTATCGATCAGATAAACCCCGCTTTCATCCTTTACCCGGGCTTTACCGCCGATAAAATTGCCTGCTTCGTTATAGTTCGCATCGATGCGGATCAAGCCGTCGTAACCAATATAGAACCAGCTACCGTTCTTTTTAACGGGACAACGTTCTCCGACAAATTGCCCAACTGTATCATAGCCGTATGGGATCGCAATGGTAAAATCTGTAGCGATAAAAAACCATTTGGGTTTATTGCCTTCTGCAGCCACATCAACTGCGGCCAATCCTTCAGAAAAAGGGGTTCCGCGTTTGAACATGCCCTGGTTGATGAGGCTGCCGTTCGAATCAATATAGGCGATCTTATCCCCCATCTGCACGGGACTTTGAGCTTGTGCATCCAGGATACTTACCAGACAAACTAAGAGGTAGGCGCTTCGTTTCATGAAATTCTGTTCTTCAATAATTGGGCATATTCCCGGAGGTTATGTTTTCTTTCCTTTTCAACGGTTACCGCATCGAGGAGATGATCAGCCTTGGAAAAAAACTCCTCCGCCTTGTTACGTGCCCGGCCTTCAATATCCAGTTGTTTATAAACGGCTTTTACGGCTTCAATTTTAGTGGCCCCGTTCGTTTTCGTTCCTATCCATTTATTCAGTTCGGCTTTTTGTGTGGCATCTCCCCTTTGCAGGGCATCCAGCAATAAATAGGTTTTTTTATCGGCAAGGATATCGCCCCCGGGCTGTTTCCCAACCTTTTCGCTGTCGCCAAATACATCAAGCACATCATCCATAAGTTGAAAGCCCATGCCCATATAGATGCCAAAATCATACAAAAGGTCTGCATCTGCCTCATTTGCTTCCGCGACCAAAGCGCCTACTTTTAATGAACAGGCCAACAGGACCGCCGTTTTGAGTTCGATCATCTTTAAATAATCCTCCACCTTTACATGCTCCATGGTTTCGAGGTCCATGTCCATTTGTTGTCCCTCGCAAACCTGGGCGGCCGTTTGACTGAAGGTTTCCATGATCTTGATGCGTGCCTGTCCCTCGCTTTTCATCATCAGCTCATAGGCCTTTACCAGCATCAGGTCGCCCGAGAGTATGGCATTTGGCACATTCCACTTCTCATGAACGGTAGCCTGGCCTCTTCTCAGCGGAGCATTATCCATGATATCATCGTGCATGAGGGTGAAATTATGGAATACCTCAAGTCCGATAGCCGGCAGTACCGCCCTTCCCACATCGCCATGCATCATATCGCAGGCAATAAGGGTAAGCATCGGACGCATCCTTTTCCCACCCAGGTCCATGAGGTAATTCAGGGGTGCATAGAGGTTTTCGGGTTTTCCTTCGAAACGTATCCGTTCCAACATGGAATCAATACGTTGCTGGTAGCGGGTCAGGTCTTCCATGTATCAGTCAAATCGGTTTGAATTCGTAACGATCGTAAAATCAATGGTCCGTTTGATCGGGTCTGTTTTTTTCACCAACACCTTGATCTGGTCGCCGATCATAAAACGTTTTTTATTCTTCTTTCCCACCACCGCACGGGCCTTTTCATCGAATTCATAAAAATCATCATACAGGGTATTCAGGCGTATCATGCCTTCGCATTTGTTTTCGATCAGCTCCACATAAATACCCCAGTCAGTCACTCCGGAAATAATGCCTTCAAACACCCGACCCACAAAACGCTGGAGGTATTCTGCCTGTTTGTATTTTACCGATGCTCGTTCAGCCTCGGCGGCCTTCGATTCCATTTCGGAGGAATGTTTACACTGTTTCTCCAGGGTGGTTCTGTCCATCCCTTTCGGAAGTTTTTCCTTGTTCAGGTAGATCTCCAAAAGCCGGTGGGCCATGAGGTCCGGATAACGGCGTATAGGTGAGGTAAAATGCGAATAATGTTCAAAAGCCAAACCGTAGTGGCCCGACTTTTTCGTGGTATAAAGTGCTTTTGCCATGGTACGAATGGCCATGGATTGCAGGATATTTTGTTCGGGCTTACCTTCTACTTCTGTTAAAAGTTTATTGAAGGAGCCGGCAATTTGTCCTTCAGATTCAAACTTGATGCTGTAGCCAAAACGTTTGATAAACTGAGAGAATTCCATCAGCTTGTCTTCATTCGGCGTATCGTGCACCCGATAAACAAAGGGTTTATCGTTTTTCGGATCTGCCGGGAGTTCGCTGTCCTTTTTCTTCGGCGTGGCATATTCGGCCACTTTGCGGTTGGCCAGGAGCATAAATTCTTCTACAAGTTTGTGGGCGTCTTTCCTCACCTTTTTATAGAGTTCCGTAGGGCGGCCCTCATCATCAAGAAGAAACTTTACTTCTTCCGTTTCAAAGCTAATGGCTCCTTTTTTAAAGCGTGCTTCTTTCAGGTTTTTGGCAATTTCATTGAGTTTGGACAGTTCATCGGCATATTCTCCGGTTTTGGTCTCGAGGATCTCCTGGGCTTCTTCATAGGTAAAACGCCGGTCAGACCAGATCACGGTTTTTCCAAACCACTCCTCGTGCACATTTCCAAGATCATCCAGCTCGAAGATGGCCGAGAAGGTGAGTTTATCTTCATGCGGACGCAAGGAACAAACCCCGTTGCTCAGTTTTTCAGGAAGCATGGGTATAGTGCGGTCGACCAGGTAAACCGAGGTACCTCGTTCATAGGCATCATCATCGAGTCCGGTACCGGGGCGCACATAATGGGAAACATCCGCGATATGAATTCCCACCTCATAACGGCCTTTGCCCAGGTCACGGAAAGAGATGGCATCGTCGAAATCTTTCGCATCCAGCGGGTCGATCGTGACGGTGAGGGTTTTGCGTATGTCGCGCCGTTTGGCTATTTCGTCGGCAGGAATCAGGGTAGAGATCGCTTCGGCTTCATTTAATACCGATTGCGGGAATGCCAGCGGGAAACCAAATTCTGCCACGATGGCATGCATTTCGGTATCGTGTTCGCCGGGTTCACCCAATACCTGGGTAATTTTTCCAAAAGGATTTTTTGCCTTTTCGGGCCAGTCGGTAATCTCTACCAGTACTTTTTGTCCGTCGCGGGCCCCATTCAGGCTTTCGACCGGGATAAAAATATCGGTGTACATACGCCTGTCGTCGGGAAGCACAAAAGCAAGGTCGCGGTTGCGTTGCAGGGTTCCCACAAAGAGACTTTTGGCCCGTTTGAGGATCTGGACGACCGCCCCTTCCATACGTTTGTTTTTCTTTCTGGCGTACAATTGTACCAGCACGGTATCGCCGTGGAAAGCGCCATGGAGGTCGCTTGGGGCAATAAAGATATCGTCTTCGCCTTCTTCGTCGGTTATCAGGAAACCCGCGCCACGGGCGGTGATGTCCATTTTTCCTTCCACCTGGGAAAGCTGTTGGATATGGTGGAATTTTCCTCTTTCGAGTTCGCCGATCTTTTCAGCACGGGCGAGGGTTACCAATGCATGGAGTACATCGTTTTTATCGCCGCTGTAATTGATGCGGGCCGCAACTTGTTTGTAATTTAAGAGGGATGTCGGGTTGGCTTTAAAAGCTGCCAAAATTTGGTGTTCAAGTTCGGGATTGGAACCTGTGTATTTTATTTTCTTACTCACTAGATCAAATGTAGATTGTATTCTCTTAACTGCGAATATTCGGCCAGAAAAATTAACACAGAATTATTGTAGCTTCCCGCATGCGTTATTTAAAACCTTTCTGGTCCTTCCTGCTTTCGCATGGCCTGATCTTTTTCGCAACGGGAATTATTTTCCTGATCCGCCAGGGCGGTTCCCTGAACAACCCGCTTTTTGTACTTGCCCTGCTTCTGTTCTCTGCCGCTGTTATCCAGGGTGTCATACTCTGGAAACAGCATAAAAAGGGACTGCGTTGGTTTCCACCTTTATTGGTGATTCTGAGCGATGTAGTTTTGGGTGCACTGATCCTTTATGCTCCCGAAGAAAGTTTGCGGATCTTTGTGCTGATCCTTATTGGCTGGTCGGCGCTGATGGCCATTCTCCTGCTCGCCCATTTCGGCGTAAAAAGACCTTTCCGTGCGGGCATGGCCGCGGCTGGCATTACCTTCCTGATCATCAGCATCTATATGGTCCTGCAACTCAATGATCTGGAAACTATGGATGTGCGTCTCTTAGGGATATTAAGCCTGGTATTTTCCGTGTTTTTGATCTATGTGGCGCTGCAGTTGAAGTTTCAGAAAATTCCGGTTAAGCTGGCTGACCTGCCGGATAATAAGGAAGCACAATCTTAGAGCATGCAACAACATTCTTTTTCACTTTTTCGCGTTGTTATCCTTTCAATCGGCAGCCTGCTATTTTCGAGCCTTTCATCTGCCCAATTCACGGGTATCGGGATAGAGACCGGCCCTGGAAGCCGTATCCTTTTCGGTAACGAGGTGCTTAATGACACCCGGCAACAAGCATTGGGATTTACACTGGGAATTAACACAAGCTATCGCTTCAATGATCGGCTTTCCGTTAAATCGGGTATTTACTATGAATTGAAGGGATCACAGACGGGTTGGATGACCTTCACTACTACTTCAGATATGATAGTCATCCGAAGGGGATATACGCCATCGAACTCATCCGGTGGTCCGATACAGATTCGGAGCCGGGATAATTTTAATTTTATCAGCGTGCCTTTGTTGTTGAAAATCAATCTTGGAAAAGAAAGGCACTGGTATCTGAACGCAGGGGTATCGATAGGATACCTCATGGGAGTTCGGGTGGTAAACATGTATAAGGATCGTGAAAACCAAAGATATAAACCGATCAACGAATTCTATTCGATCGAATATTGCGCCTTGTTTGGGGTTGGTTACGAAACAAAAATTAATTCCAAATGGAATGGCCATCTGGAGATCAGGAACCACCTTGGCTTAAACAACCTGCTTGATGCTCCAGTTATTGTCGGAAACGGAACCCTCCAGACAAATAGCTGCTATTTGCTGGCGGGAATGACTTACCGTTTGTGTGAACTTTGGTAAAGAAGAATACCGTATTAGAAACAATCCAAAATGATTTCAAAAAAAATATTTCTCCTTGCACTTATCACAATAACAAACAGGTCAACCGCACAGAATTTTCACCTCGAATTAGTTGATATCATTACCGATAGCGGGATGCATAGCGTAAGTCAGGGGAATCCATGGGATGCGATTTTCAAAATTGATGGAAACTTGCTCTATGTACTGGATGCCGGATACGATCAGAAAGGAAAGGAAATCTGCCTTGAATGTGAATATAGCAAAGTCCGGCTTCTGGTCTATGACCTGAATTTGAAATCCCTCCTAATAGCAAAGTTTATTGATTTCAACTCCCCCATTTGGCTCCCGGTTGATATGGCGATTCTGGAAGATGATATCTACTTATTAACCAGCAGGTTTCTTATCGGCATCAAAAAATCGGAATTACTCAATAACGTAAGGGTTGAAGAAGAATTTCGGATTCCACTTTCCTCTCAAAAGTGGTTAGGTTCATTTTGCAGACTGGAAATAATTGATGATTCAACATTGTGCGTGTTAGACGATTTGGGTGAAAATTTTAAAATGGATCCTAAAATCAGTTCCGGATTTAGCTTTTTTAATACAAGGACAAAATCCTTCTTCGTATTTATTCCGGTCGACATTCCCGGTTTATCCTTTTCTCATTATGCCCGTCACACTTTTATGTGCACTGTTTCTGAAGGAAGGATTATTGTCCATAACGGCTATGATTATACATTAAGCCTGTTGAACGAACAGGGTGACATGCTGACAACTTTAAATTCTAGAAAGAACGATACGAGCTGGTACACGATTGACTCAACAGCTTTTGCGGATTACAGAAACAAATTGGGCGATGATTACGGTGACATGTTTAGGCTGGTAGAAAAAAAGGACCATGTCGAACGTATTTTTAAAACTTCCCCGCTGTCTGATTCATTCTATGTACTTACAACACGACACTCGGTGATATCATCAGAACGAAATTATAGCGTTGACTTATGGAACGTGAACGAGAGTAATCAGTTCGTGCTTCTAGCCAAAGATTTTATGGCATATCCAATACGATCAAAGAGCATAGTCAATAACAGGTCGCATTTTTATCATTGGTCAGGCCAATTCTTGATGTCACCAGATTATCTGATTATGTACAAGAATGACGTATACAGCCCCGAAATCAAACGAATGCTCACCTCTACCAAACCAATCAAGGCCAGGAAATTCAAGAGAGAACTCAAAAAGCTGAAGAAAACTAAACAGCCTGAACCATGTATGTACGTCTATAAAATAGTCAAAGATTAGCGATACCATCCCGAAGAACAAACCGCAGGCCGACTATGCGTATAAGAAATCTACCTCAACCTTAACCTCCCTCCTTCGCTATTCCCTTCACTTCGTTGCGGTCATAGCTTCGGCGGGCACCGCAACCTCAACCTTTTTTCAACTGCGTATAATACTCATAGAAATACGGTATCGTCTCTATCCCTTTATAGAAGTTAAAGAGTCCGTAATGCTCGTTCGGTGAATGAAGCGCATCGGAGTCGAGCCCAAATCCAAACAGTACCGATTTTAAGCCGAGTTCTTTTTCAAATAAGGCCACGATCGGAATACTTCCTCCTCCTCGTGTTGGGATCGGCGTTTTTCCAAAGGTCTTTTCCATGGCCATGGCAGCAGCTTTAAACTCAAGGGAATCGGTCGGTGTAAGAACAGGATTGCCACCGTGGTGGGGGGTGATTTTTACAGTCACT
The DNA here is from genome assembly GCA_036676705.1 of Bacteroidota bacterium. Classification (GTDB taxonomy): domain Bacteria; phylum Bacteroidota; class Bacteroidia; order UBA8524; family UBA8524; genus UBA8524. Next base: position 20,377 of record JAKFCJ010000196.1, on the reverse strand, counting down.
CCTGCCGGGGCGATCTTCGTGAAGTGTTTGACAAACTTTTCGGTGATCTCATCGCCGGTTTGGTTGGGTACCAGGCGCATGGAAATTTTGGCATAGGCTTTTCCCGGGAGCACTGTTTTTGCTCCTTCTCCGATATACCCTCCCCAAATTCCGTTTACATCCAAAGTCGGACGAATACCCGTGCGTTCCATGGAACTGTATCCTTTTTCTCCCCACACCTCATTGATGCCCAGGTCTTTTTTAAACTCGGTGAGATCGAAAGGCGTTTTGGCCATGGCTTCGCGGTCGGCAGCCGAGGTTTCCAGCACATTATCATAAAAACCTTCCACCGTAACCTGGTTGTGCTCATTATGCAGGGAAGCGATCATCTGGCACAGGATATTCACCGGATTGGCTACAGCACCTCCGTATACCCCCGAATGGAGATCGCGGTTCGGTCCGGTTACTTCTACTTCAACATAGCTGAGTCCGCGCAGGCCAACATCAATGGAAGGCGTATCATTGGCGATCATGGAGGTATCGGAAATAAGCACCACGTCGGCTTTGAGGCGTTCGCGGTTTTCAATGCAAAACGGACCGAGGTTGGTAGAACCTACTTCTTCCTCTCCTTCTATCATAAACTTGACATTGCAGGAAAGGGTATTGCTCTGCACCATGGCCTCGAAGGCTTTTACATGCATATACATCTGGCCCTTATCATCACAGGCCCCCCGCGCATATATTTTCCCGTCGCGGATGGTGGGTTCAAAAGGGGGTGTGGTCCATAAATCGTATGGAGTAGCCGGCTGCACATCATAATGTCCGTAAACAAGGATGGTTGGCAATGCCGGGTCGATCATTTTTTCGCCGTACACAACCGGATAACCTTTGGTAGGTATGACTTCCGCCTTATCGACCCCCGCCTTGACCAGGCTGTTTTTTACAAATTCAGCGGCTTTCAGGGTGTCGGCTTTAAATTCGGAATCGGCACTAACGGATGGTAGTTTCAATAATTCGAGCAATTCATTGAGGAAGCGGTCTTTATTGGCTTCTATATAGTCTTGTCTGTTCATGTTCTCCAATTTGCCGCTAAAATACGGCAAAATAAAAAAGCCTGCCTATCTTTGTTGTCGGGCTGGATCCATTTGAAAATTTCAATACCTTGACCATACCGACTAAACATGCTGTTAAAAGCAGGCCGGAGTAGTTTGTCGAAAGACAGATGATTCGCAAGAACGCCGGATCCTTGATGCAGTAACTAAGTCAAATCCTTCATTCAAGAATTTTTCAACCAGCCCGATTTTTTTTTGCAACCTTTCCATCCTTTCGCGCATCTTGCTTCTGTATTTCTTGGAATATCGACGGTTTTCCATGGTTAATACACGAAGAATCCTATTTTTGTAGTTAAACCGTTAAGGACATTGACAACTGTATGAAAAGAGTCTTACCATTTTTGCTTCTGCTTTTGGGCGTTTTTTCTTGTGTAACGGAGAGTATGGCGCAGGTTCCGGGATTACCTAACCGTTGGAACAGCATCACAATGCCGGATATTGATACGGGTTTGGTTGGACCGGCCACTTTTACCGTAGGGGGAAAAACCTATGTTGTCGGCGGTGATACCTCTGAATATTTCGGAGCCCACAAACGCCGCACCCGTCAGGTTTGGGTATATACCCATGCCACCAATACCTGGTCAAAAACTACCCCCTTCCCGGGCGACCTGCGTATGGGAGCGATCGCTTTTGGCGCGACATCAACCGGTAAAGGGTATTACGGCCTCGGTTATGATTCAGTAAGTTATGGAGACACTGCCTACCGGAATAAATTCTATGATCAGTTTGGCATGCCTCAGTTTTATGATACCATGCCCTTTCACCATGTACGCTTCCTGAAAGACTTCTGGGAATTTGATACGGCTACTACGGCCTGGACCCGTTTAAAGGATTTTCCAATACTGGATATTCCTGCGGAGGACACATTCCCCAGTCCGCTTGTTGAAAACGGGATTGCCAATGCGACCGGTTTCAGCATTGATACGGTTGTTACCATTAACGGAAATATCACGAAAAATTTTGCCGGAGGTTTCATCTTCGGAGAATACCTTCAAATACGCTGGGATTCAAATTTTGGAACCCCTACTCCTCCTAAATACGGAGACCTGAAATGGGATGGTTCTGTAAGTATCGTGTTTATCAAAAAACCTTACTTCTACGATGCCGCGCTTGACTCCTTCTTTGTGGGACCGGATATGCCGGGGCCCGGTCGCTCGAACGGAGCAGCCATGATCCTTGACGGAAAACAAACCGTGGCAGGAAAAAATCCGCGTTTGTATGCCGGTTTAGGAGATAATGACGCCTATAACCTGCAACTCCTGAATATTCATTTAAAAGACTGGTATTCGTACGACTTTGCTACTAACACCTGGAAAACGGAACGGGTATTACCCGATTCCGGAAAATCCAATGTGGGAACCTTTGCCTTTGAGCACGTGGGATTTGTAACCTGTGGTTACGATGCCGAATGGAGAAAAACCTTCTTCACATACAATACCGATGACGAAGACTGGATCCGTTATCCCGATTACCGCGATTCCGGACGTTCTTTAGGAAGCGCATTTGTTCATGGAAACAGAGGATTTTATGGTGCCGGTTTCCGTGGCAACTCAGAAGAATTAAAAACTTTCTCCTGGTATAATATTGATACCAATACCATTCGCCTTTATCCGGCATTTAACCAGGGAGATACTTTCTGTGCAGGTTCGAACATAACTTTCGACTGGTATTCCGGGATCAGCTTTAATCCGGGTTCCGTCATGGTTGTTCAGATCTCGGATAAAGACGGGATCTTCGAATATCCGATCACGGCCAATTCAAATATGGATACCTTTGCCATTGTTGGCCAGGGAGGTACCATTACGGCCAAAATTCCTCATCAGATACCAAGAGGCGGAGATTACAAGATCCGGATCTTAAGCACTTCACCTTTTTATATAAGTCGAAATTCACCGACCATTTTTGTAAAGGAAAATCCGAAATTTAAATATTATCCGAAGACCCACCCATTTATTGATACCGTTTGTATCTCCAGTGATTTCTTTATCCCATCGGATGTAAGCGGGGATAAACTGAATAAGGGTAAGTATGATTATTCCTGGTTAAAAGACGGGGTTCCAATGGGAATAAATAATGACACGCTCTTCCTCAATAATATACAGGTAAGCGATGAAGGCGTTTACCGCCTTGTAGCTACCGGAGATTGTTATTCCGATACTTCCGTGACCTTTGATATCTCCGTAGAGAATATCCCTCCTCCCACTATACTCGACAACCTGGATTATCCGGGTATGGTTGGAAAAGACCTTTTCCTGTGTGAATACGATACCAATACCTTCTATGTCGATGCTACCGGTAAAAACATTACTTACCAGTGGTACCATAACGGACAAAAACTGAATTCCCGTGACAATATCGAAGGATTAGGCGGACCGGTTATTAAAAACCTTTCCTGGAACATGGGCGACTCAGGCGTATACAAACTTCGTGTTGTAGAAGCTTGTGGTGCTTATACCGAGTCGGATTCAATCCGCGTTCGGATGCGTGCCATTCCGCGGATCACCGTTGAGCCGGTTACCATCGACTCTGCTTACCTCGAAGGACAAACCGTGATCTTTAAAATTAAAGCTACCGGTTATGCCCTCACCTACCAGTGGAGAAAAGAAATGGTCAATATGGTCAATACTTCGCGGATCTTTGGAACGCAGACCGATTCCCTGACCATTACCCAGATGATTCCGGATGATGTGGCCTTTTATAGCTGTGTGGTTAATGGAGGATGTCCCGGATTTACGGCTTATTCCAACCTGGCCACCATGGACCTGAACGCCTCTCCGACTATTATCAAACAACCGAACGATACCCTCGAACTGTGTGAAGGCGAGAGTAATGTGATCACCATTGTGGCACAAGGAACCAACCTCCGCTATAGATGGCAGGATGCATCAGGGAACGCACTTCCTGCGGCCAACTTCCTTGGACAGGATACCCGGGTATTGACCGTGGTAGATGCCCAATTGGCAAATACCGGCTTGATCCGCTGTGAAGTTGACAACAGTGCCGGAGCAAATGTCTTTTCACAATACTGTTACCTAAAAGTTAAGGTATTGCCTGGCATGCCTGAAATCGACCCGGTTGGAAACCTGCTGCAGGCTGATATCATCTGTGCCAATGCCAAATACCAATGGTTTATGAACGGGGTTTGGAAAGGACAATATTCAACCCGCATCATTGCCCCGACAGAAGAAGGTGATTATACCGTACGTGTGATCTGCGATGATTGTCCTTCGCCATTGTCAGAACCCCACTACTTCCTTACCAGCATTGTAAGTGCAAACCTGGAAAGCCTTGAAATGTATCCAAACCCGACCCAGGGTAAGGTTATGTTAGACCTTCCCGGTATCCATGCCGCCAATGCAGCAACGGTGCGGATCTATGACCTGAGTGGCAAACTGGTAAAAACCTACGACAACATCGAAACCTCGACTTACGAAGTGGAGCTCAACGACCTGAGCAAGGGCATGTACATTGTACACGTCAGCTCCCAGGAAGTAAGCTTCAGCGGTAAGTTGATAAAAGAATAGACCAGGTAAGCTCACCTGCAAACCCCGAATCGGTTCATCCTGATTCGGGGTTTTTTTTATTCCCTAATGTTGATATTTCAAGGCGGTGAACTCCTTTCGCGGATTTACCTTTGTAAGGTGTCGGATAAGGCCATTAACTATTTAGAATTGCTCAATGAGCCCCAGCAGGGTGCGGTAAAACAAACCGATGGTCCTGTGATGATCATCGCAGGTGCCGGTTCGGGCAAAACCCGGGTGCTTACCTACCGCATTGCCTACCTGATCCAAAAGGGAGTCGATCCATTTAATATCCTGGCCCTTACTTTTACGAACAAGGCTGCCAAAGAAATGCGCAAGCGGATCGAAAAGGTGGTGGGTGCCTCCGAGGCCCATGCCCTCTGGATGGGTACCTTCCACTCGATCTTCGCCAAAATACTCCGTATCGAAGCATCCAAACTGGGCTACCCTTCCAATTTTACCATCTACGACAGCGACGATTCCAAAAGTCTGATCAAGACCATTTTAAAGGAAATGAACCTGGATGATAAGGTGTATAAACCAGGCATGGTCCTTTCCCGGATCTCCACGGCTAAAAATAACCTCATTACGGCTGCCCAGTATTCGAACCTCAGCGACCTCACGGAAGCCGATAGTGGATCAGGAAAACCAAAAATTTACGAGATCTATCAAACCTATACCGACCGCTGTTTTCGGGCAGGTGCCATGGACTTTGATGACCTTCTCCTGAAAACCCATGAACTGCTGAGCAAGTTTCCGGAGGTATTGAACCGTTACCAGCATAAATTCCATTATGTGATGGTGGATGAGTTCCAGGATACCAACCACTGCCAGTATTCCATCATACGCAAACTCGCCGCCATGCGCGAAAATGTATGCGTGGTTGGCGACGATGCCCAAAGTATCTATGCCTTCCGTGGGGCAACCATACGGAATATCCTCAATTTCGAAAAGGATTACCCCGACCTGAAGGTTTTTAAACTCGAACAAAATTACCGTTCAACCGCCACCATCGTTCAGGCGGCCGGTAGCATCATACGCAATAATAAGGAACAGTTAAAAAAACAGGTATGGACGGAGAATCCCGAAGGCGATAAGATCCGTGTGATCCGCACGGCTACCGATAATGAAGAAGGGAAGCTCGTTGCTGAATCCATCTTCGAAGAAAAATTGCGTGAACAACAGAACAACAGCGACTTTGCCATCCTCTACCGAACCAATGCCCAGTCGAGATCCATAGAAGAAGCCTTAAGAAAAATGAATATTCCCTACCGTATTTATGGGGGGATGTCGTTTTACCAGCGTAAAGAGGTGAAAGACATGGTGGCCTACCTGCGCCTGACCATCAACCCGAATGATGAGGAAGCCATAAAAAGGATCATCAACTACCCAACCCGTGGTATAGGAAAAAGCAGCATCGATAAACTTATCCTGGCGGCAAGTCAGAATGAATGCAGCATCTGGGTGGTTTTAGAAAATATAGAAAAGATCCCCGCCTTTGGTTCTGCCATCAAAAAACTGGCTGATTTCCGGAATATGATCAACAGTTTCCGCAGCATGATGGAAACCCATAATGCCTATGACCTGGCCATGCATGTAGCCAGGCAGAGTGCCCTGCTCAAAACCCTGCACGACGACAAAACGGTGGAAGGTATAAGCAGGTATGAAAATATTGTGGAACTCATGAATGGTATCAAGGAATTCACCGAAGACGATACCCGGGATGAAGCCAAGACCCTGGATGTTTACCTCCAGGATATTGCCCTGCTCACCGATGCCGACAAGGAAAAACCGGATGAAGATGTGGTGAAACTCATGACCATCCACGCGGCCAAAGGACTGGAGTTCCCGAATGTGTTTGTGGTAGGTATGGAAGAGAACCTGTTCCCTTCGCAGATGTCGCTGGGCAGCCGCAAGGACCTGGAAGAAGAGCGCCGTTTGTTTTATGTGGCGGCAACCCGTGCAGAAAAGAAACTGACCCTCTCTTATGCCGGTTCCCGATTTCGTTTTGGCAACCTGACCTATGCCGAACCGAGTCGTTTTATCCAGGAGATCGATCCGACTTACCTGAAAATGGAGCAGGTAAGGAGCAATAAGCCGGAGTTTGGTGGTATCCCCCGGGAAGCAAAAAAGGAAGGCTACACCTTTACCCCCCTTGGCAAAAGCAGTACCCCGTCCCTCTTGTTCAATAAAAAAGAGGCCCCCATTCACCGGCATGTCGACCCCAATTTTGTGCCGGATGATACCAGCAATTTAAAAGAAGGGATGGCGGTAGAGCACCAGCGTTTTGGGAAAGGCAAAGTAGTGGTGATAGAAGGAAGCGGGGACGGGAAAAAGGCTACGGTAGAATTCGAGGATTCGGGCATCAAACAGCTTATCCTCAAATACGCCAAGATCAAAATTATTGCTTAGGCCGCTCCCATTCCATCACAAAATGGGCGATGCCGGCCTCATAAAACTCATGGCCGCTAATACGAAATCCATATCGGGAATAAAAAGGAACCGCTGCCGACTGGGAATGGAGGTAAACCCGTTTGCCCTCCGGGATATCTTTCAATACAGCTTCAACCAGGACCGCACCAATGCCCCGCTTGCGGAATTCCTTTTTCACGGCAAATCGTTCCAGTTTAATGCCTTTGCCGCTATCTCGCCAGCGGGCCGTACCAACGGGTTTTCCATCGACAAAACATAAAAAATGGGTGGATTCCTCTTCGTGATCGAATTCCAACGACTCATCCACATTTTGTTCGTTTACAAAAACCTCCTTACGAATGGCCCAGACATGTTCCATGCTTTGGGCATCCTTAACTTTCGTGCAGTGTATATTTGCTGGACCAGGCATCTTTGACTTTGGAAAAAATAGTTAATTTCGCAGCGCCAAATAAAACGCTTTTATAATGAATATCAATCAAATTCATGATTTACTCGGCGCCGATGCCGATTCCCTGTTGAACCATACCTGTTCAACCATTTCTAAAAATGATCTTCATTTACCCGGTCCCGACTTTGTTGACCGGATATTTATGCAAACCAACCGGAATCCGCAGGTTTTACGCGGCCTTCAGCAAATTTATGACCACGGACGTTTGGGTGGTACCGGATATGTGAGCATCCTGCCTGTAGATCAGGGAATTGAACATTCAGCCGGAGCGTCATTTGCACCAAATCCTGCCTTTTTTGACCCGGAGAACATTATTAAACTGGCCATCGAAGGAGGTTGTAATGCCGTAGCTTCAACCTTCGGAGTTTTGGCAGCCAATTCCAGGAAATACGCCCACAAAATCCCGTTTATCGTTAAGATCAACCACAACGAATTCCTCGACTACCCGAATAAGTTCGACCAGATCATGTTCGGTAGCGTGGAAGAAGCCTGGAACCTGGGTGCTGTTGCCGTTGGCGCCACCATTTATTTTGGTTCGGAGGAATCCGATCGCCAGATCGTGGAAGTTGCCCAGGCCTTTGAAAGAGCCCATGAATTGGGTATGGCTACCATCCTGTGGTGCTACCTGCGTAATAACGGGTTTAAAAAGGATGGAGTGGATTACCATACTGCCGCTGACCTTACCGCCCAGGCCAACCATTTGGGCGTGACCATACAGGCGGATATCATCAAACAAAAACTTCCTACCAACAATGGCGGCTATACCGCGATCAATTTTGGTAAGACCCATAAAGATGTTTACGGCAAACTCACTACCGATCACCCGATCGACCTGACACGCTACCAGGTGGCCAATTGCTACATGGGCAGGGCAGGACTGATCAATTCGGGCGGCGAATCAAAAGGAGCTACTGACCTGGCTGAGGCTGTTGCTACTGCCATTATTAACAAACGGGCAGGTGGTACCGGACTTATTTCAGGAAGAAAAGCCTTCCAGAAACCCATGAAAGACGGAATTGCACTCCTTAACTCCATTCAGGACATTTACCTGAATAAGGATGTGACGATCGCGTAACGGATTAAAACTCCTATTTTTGAAACCTGATGTCCCTGCTCGCAGGGACTTAAATTATCCAAACATGAGTTGGTTCAAACGCGTTAAGGAGGGGATATCCACCTCTACTGAAGATAAAAAAGCTACCCCGGATGGATTATGGTACAAGTGCGGCCGTTGCAAAAAAGCCACATTGACCTCCGACCACGTAGCCAATAAATATGTTTGTCCGCATTGCAACTACCACCACAAAATAGGCTCGAAAGAATACTTCGAAATCCTTTTTGACGATGGAAGTGCCAAAGAACTGTACGGATCCATCACTTCCGGCGACCCGCTGGCGTTTACGGATACCCGTCCTTATCTCGACCGGGTCCAGGAAAGCCAGAAAAAAAGCGGACTTAAAGACGCTGTTCGTGTGGCTCATGGCAAGATCGACGGGCTCCCGTTGGTGGTAGCCTGTATGGATTTCAATTTTATCGGCGGATCCATGGGATCGGTTGTAGGAGAAAAGATCGGCCGGGCCATTGACTATGCGCGGGAACATAAATACCCCTTGCTGGTAATCTCCAAATCGGGGGGTGCGCGCATGATGGAAGCGGCCTATTCGCTCATGCAAATGGCCAAAACCAGCGCCAAACTGGCCCTTTTGGGTGAGGAAGGCGTTCCGTATATCAGCTTAATGACCGATCCGACCACGGGCGGTGTTACTGCCTCTTTTGCCATGCTGGGCGATTTCAATATTGCCGAACCGGAAGCCCTGATCGGTTTTGCCGGACCGAGGGTGATCAAAGAAACGATAGGGAAAGACCTGCCAAAGGGTTTCCAGAGTTCTGAGTTTTTGCTGGAACATGGCTTTTTGGATTTTATCGTCGACCGTACCGAACTCAAGAGCAAACTTTCTTCCCTCATACAAATGTTGGGAGAGAAAAAAGGGCGTAAAAAAGAGGCGGAAGCATAATTCGTACGCTGATGCGCCTCATTCGCAAGCCTGTTTTGTGCAATTATTATGTCACCTACCGGTGCAATGCCCAATGCAGCTTTTGTGATATCTGGGAAAAACCCTCCCCTTATATTACCGAAGAGAATGTGCGCGAAAACCTGCGCGACCTGAAAAAAATGGGCGTGAAGGTGATCGATTTTACCGGAGGCGAACCCCTGCTCCACCGCGAACTGCATGTCTTTCTGAGGATAGCCAAGGAAATGGGATTTATCACTACGGTAACCACCAATGCCCTGCTCTACCCCAAATATGGCGAGCGACTGCGTGGTCTCATTGATATGCTCCATTTTTCGCTCGACTCCCCTATCCGTGAGGAACATAATGCCTCGCGCGGGGTGGCCTGTTTTGACCATGTGATGGAATCGCTTGATCTGGCCAAAGGTTGGGGAGAAAGACCCGATATCCTGTTTACCGTTTCTTCTGAAAATGTGCAGCAGATCAAACAGGTGTATGAGGAGATCTCTTTCCCGCGTAACCTGATGCTGATCCTGAATCCTTTGTTTGAGTACAATGACCATGGCGCGAATCTCGCTCAAACTGCCCTGGATGAATTGGAAGCCTGGGGCAAAAAAAGGCTCGTCTATATCAATAAAGGTTTTATCGACCTGCGCAGGGACGGCGGCAACCATATTGACAAGCCCGTATGCAAGGCAGCCAGCAGCACGGTGGTGATCACCCCGGAGAACAAGCTTATCCTGCCCTGCTACCATCTTGGGGAAAAAGAATTGCCTATTGATGGAAGTCTTTATGAGCTGTACTATTCGGACGAAGCCGAGGAGATCAAAAAGCTGGAAGGCAAACTTCCCGGCTGCGAGGGATGTGTGATCAACTGTTATATGCAACCCTCCTTTGCCGTTGAGTTGAATAAATACTGGTTCAGTGCCCTTCCGAGTACCTTAAAATACAATTGGGAAAAAGGCACATGGAAAAGTCTGGTAAGTAGCTGATAGCAAAACAAAGGCATAAATTTTTTGCGTCTTCTATTTTGTTTTAAGTAATTCTCTTGCTACCTTTGCGCTCTTCAAAGCGAATTAAGACTATACAAACATGCGTTTGACTGCGGAAATTAAAAAAGACATTTTTAAAACTCATGGTGAAGTTGATACCAACACCGGAGGTGCTGAGGGACAGATCGCCCTTTTCACTCATCGGATCAACCATATCACAGAGCACCTGAAGATCAACAAAAAAGACACATCAGCTGAGCTAAGTTTGATCAAGCTGGTTGGAAAAAGAAGATCTCTTCTTGATTATCTTACCAAAACGGACATTTTCCGTTACCGTGCGATCATCAAAGAACTGAATCTCAGAAAATAATTTTGAATATATTCACCAACTGAATAAAATCAGAAGCCTTATTTCCAATAAGGCTTTTGTTGTTTTATTCCGTGCATTAAAAAGACATCATGACTGTAAATATTGGAACAACCAGAACATTCGATTTTGGTGATGGAAAACAGATAAGTATTGAAACCGGAAAATTGGCCAAACAGGCTCATGGATCCGTTGTGCTTCGTATGGGAAACACCATGTTACTGGCCACCGTGGTTGGTAACCAGGAAGCCCGTGAAGGAACCGATTTTTTACCCCTTTCGGTTGATTACCAGGAGAAATTTGCTTCTGTAGGACGTATCCCCGGAGGATTCCTGAAAAGAGAAGCGCGTTTGTCGGATTACGAGATCCTCATTTGCCGTATTGTTGACCGGGCGATCCGTCCCCTGTTTCCGGAAGACTACCACGCTGAAATCCAGGTACAGATCTCGCTGATCTCTTCCGACCAGAATATCCTTCCTGATGCACTTGCCGGCCTGGCTGCTTCGGCTGCCATTATGTTATCCGATATTCCTTTTAACGGCCCTATGGCTGAGGTACGTGTTGCACGTATCGACGGGAAATATGTGATCAACCCTTACAAAGACCAGTTGTTAACAGCCGATATCGACTTTATCGTAGCCGGTACCGAACACGATATCAACATGGTGGAAGGGGAAGCGAACGAAATTTCGGAACACGATTTTGTCGAGGCCATTAAAGTGGCCCACGATTACATCAAAAAACTTTGTGCCCTGCAGCATGAATTGTGTGCCGCTGTAGGTGGACGCAAACCGGCTCGTGAATACAGCCATGAGGACAAAGACGAGGAGCTTTCCAAAAAGATCCATGCAGAGACTTACGATAAGGTTTATGCCGTAGCCAAAAGCCGCGCCCCGAAAGACGAACGTAAAACTGCCTTTGCCCAGGTATTGGAAGACTTTGTTGCCCAATACAGCGAAGAAGAAAAAGCCACGCTCAATATGACGCTGGTTAAAAAATACTACCATGAAGTGGAATATCATGCCATGCGTGATATGATCCTGAATGAAAGCCAACGTCTCGACGGACGTAAGCTCGATGAGGTTCGTCCTATCTGGTCGGAAGTGGATTACCTTCCTGCTGCACACGGATCTGCCGTGTTCACCCGTGGAGAGACCCAGTCGCTTACCAGCGTTACCCTGGGTAGCAAAATGGATGAGCAAATGCTGGATAGTCCGATGCTTTCGGGTTACAACAAATTCATGCTCCATTATAACTTCCCGTCCTTCTCTACCGGAGAAGCTCGTCCGAACCGCGGACCGGGTCGTCGCGAAATCGGTCACGGAAACCTGGCCATGCGCGGATTGAAAAAGATGTTACCGGGACAGATCGAAAACCCCTATACCATTCGTGTTGTTTCCGATATCCTTGAATCGAACGGTTCCTCTTCCATGGCTACTGTTTGTGCCGGATCATTGGCCTTGATGGATGCCGGTATCAAATTGCGCGAAGCCGTGAGTGGTATCGCCATGGGATTGGTTACCAGCAAAGACAACAGCAAATACCGTGTACTCAGTGATATCCTCGGCGACGAAGATCATTTGGGTGATATGGATTTCAAGGTGGTAGGTACCAAAAATGGTATCGTAGCCTGCCAGATGGACATCAAGATCGATGGTTTGAAATGGTCGATGGTTGAAGAAGCCTTGAACCAGGCCAAAGCCGGAAGGTTGCATATCCTGGGTGAAATGAACAAAACCCTGAGCGCACCACGTCCGGAATACAAACCACACACTCCGCGTATCGAAACGATCATTGTGGATACCGAATTTATCGGAGCCATCATCGGACCTGGAGGAAAGATCATTCAGGGTATCCAGAAAGATACCGGTGCCACTATCTCTATCGAAGAAAAAGACAACAAAGGTTATGTGGAAATTGCGACCAACAACGCAGAATCCATGAACAAAGCCGTTTCCATCATCCGGGGCATCGTTTCGGTGCCGGAGGTTGGAGAAGTATATACCGGAAAAGTTAAATCGGTGGTTGACTTCGGTGCATTCGTTGAAATTCTCCCCGGAAAAGAAGGCCTCCTGCATATCAGCGAGATCTCCTGGAACCGTATCGAGAAGATGGACGGTGTATTGACTGTTGGACAAGAGATCCAGGTGAAACTGATCGAGGTCGATAAGAAAACAGGTAAATACCGTTTAAGCCATAAGGTTTTGACTCCAAGACCGGAAAAAACGGATGAAGAGCCCCGCCGGAGAGAAGACCGGCCGAGAGAGAGAAACTCCTAGTTAGACCATGGACCATAGACCATGGACCATAGCAGATAATAAAAATATAAAGCGGTTCGATCTTCGGACCGCTTTTTTTATGCAAAAGAGTGGCTGGCGAGAGAGGTCTGGCGCACGAATAGTAGACGCGGAGGCGCAGAGGCGCGGAGGAATTGGGCTGGCGCGAGAGGGCTGGCGCACGAATAGGAGACGTGGAGGAACTGGGCTGGCGCGCGTCAAATAAGCCGGCGAAAGCAATACACGGAGCAAACAAAGCCCTCCGCGCCTCTGCGCCTCCGCGTCAAATAAGCCGGCGACAGCAATAGGTCGGAGCAAACAAACCCGTTTATCGATTATCTTGCACGCCATGCGACTTTCTGCTCCTTTTATGCGTTATACCTGTATGCGCGTCCGGATATTCATGCTGTGTGCCCTGCTTTCCGTTTTTCATACCCTGAAAGCCCAGAAAGCGGAGGTAGAGCAAATTCTACAGCAGGTTCATCTGGACTCGCTTCTTTTTTCTGTGGCCCAACTTACGGGTATCGAAAAGGTGATGATCAACGGGCAGGAACAAACCATTTACAGCCGTTACCGCAACCAGGTTCCGAACGACTGGGCTGCCACCTACCTGGCCGATCGGCTGCAGGCTTATGGTTATACGCCGCAAAACCAGTATTTCGATGCGATGGGCAAAAATGTGTATGCCATCAAGGAAGGGAATTTGTATCCCGACCGGGCCTTTGTGATCTGTGCCCATTACGACGCCATTGCCATTCCTTACGACCAGGCTGTCGGGGCTGATGATAATGCATCGGGTTGTTCTGGCGTGCTCGAGGCGGCGCGTTTGTTGAAGGACAGTGATTTTCCCTTTACCCTCATCTTTATCTTTTTTGATGAAGAAGAGCAGGGCTTGTTGGGCAGTGCCGCCTTTAACCAGCAGTTCGATTTTGACACGTATGGAATAGAGGCCGTGTTTAACCTGGACATGATCGGTTATGATTACAATGAAGATTTTAAAGCCGAGATCCATACGCGTCCTTATGCCAACAGCATCGAACTGGCTAGTAAAATTATCGGCCTGAACGATACCTTTCAGATCGGACTGGATCTGAGCATTGAAAACCCGGGCACCACCGCCAGTGACCATGATGCTTTCTGGCAGACGGGAAAAACGGCGGTTTTACTGATCGAAGACGAGCAGGATTTCAACCGCTTTTACCATACCAAACACGATTCGATGCAGTATCTGAACGATTCCTTTCTGTATCGGAATGTGTGTTTTGCCATAGCTTCCTTGTGTTGGTTCGCGTCTGACAAGGACAATACCCTGAAAGTGGAGATGCCTAGTGAAGGAACATTCCGGTTTTATCCGAACCCAAGTAGCGGAAAGCTATGGATAGAGAGTAAGGAGCCAGCCACGGTTTTGCTGTATGGACTGGATGGCAAAGAAGTGGGGAGTTTGGCTATCGATGCCGGGAAATCAGAACTTGACCTGGGTAATTGGAGGGCCATGGGTTGCGTATTGATCCATGTTCAGGGCGAACAGGATTCCTTCCGTTCAAAATTGCTATTTTTGAATCCATAGATGAAATTGTATGGATCCTTGTTCTGCGGCTTGCTATTGTTGGCAGCCTGCGCCGAACCTACGCCCAAGCCATTTGTAAAACTGGCTAAGGAAATACTGCACCCGACGGAGGAGTATTTCCATATGGATAGTTCGCTGCTTGTTGGAAAAGACAGCCTGCACTTTCAACTTGCACTGGAGGCAATACCCGCTCATTTTATCATGATCCAGCTGGAAACGGATTCCTTTTACGAAGCCCATTATTTTGAAGACCTGCACCTGGTGCTGAAGGTGAATAAGGACAGCTTCGTGGTGAATAAGGATAGTCTTCTTCCCTTTGTGAACAAGGAATACCTCAACGAGGCACGCATCGAAGACGTTCATTTGATGGCATTTGAACCCGATCGCGATTATTACCTCTTTGAATTTTCGGTAAGGAAGCCCCATGAAGATTTCCGATACCATTTTATCGCGAGCCTCGACCAGAAGAAACTGCAAATAACCATCGACGACGAATGAAACAACTCCTGCTTTGTTTCCTCTTAAGCTTCCCTTCCCTCCTTTCGGCGGATAGCCTGGATGTGGTGTTTCGCTATTATGCCGAAGACGGTCGTTTGGTGCATAGGCCATTAAGCATGACGATTTTTGACGGACAAGCCACCCAACTTGGAAAAATAGACGCCGGAGGGTGGCAGCACTGGCGTATTGGTTACCAGGGAGAGGCGTTGAAGGTTGAGGTTAAGGTTGAGGTTGAGAATGAAGGCAATGGACAGGAGTTGACGATCCAGGTTCATCCTGATTGGAAGGCGACATTAAAAACCCTGGTGATCAACCGCCTGCAGGTAAGCCGGGAAGCCCAGGTTTTAAAGGTAAACCACCTTACCTGTCGCTGGACAGCCGGTATCGCCTACCCCGTTGAGTACCGTTTTAATAATCCTATTGACGGCCAAGAACTCAAGTTCCAGAGCTGGAGCTGTGCCGGTCTTAGGGACAGTGTTTCAATCAGCCTCCATGTGCTTTCTGATTCGGTGATGTTGTTCCGCTGTGGAAAAAACGACGCTATCCTGATCAAGTATTACCTGGCCAGCGATGGGAAATTTTATCGCAGTCTGGCTCCTTTGGATTGTGGCGTCTTTAATTCTACGCTCGAACAGCGTTTTTATGACTTATTAAAAGATAGTACAATCGAACTGCGTTACGACTTGAGGCGCTACGACCTGGAGGGAACTTATTTTTCCCTGACGGAACCAACGAATTGCAGTTGGCTGTTTGGGTTTTAGACCATGGACCATAGACCATGGTCCTTCGTGAACGGAACAACCATCCCCCTCTTTGAGGGGGCAGGGGGAGGAAAGAACTGCCTATGAAGAACTCCTTTAAGCCAGGAACAAGCACCTACGGTCACCAAGCAGCCCATCGAACTGGTCAAGGCCACGCCGCCGAACCGGTCGGAACCGGTCCTCAAACCGGAGCAACTGGCGTGGTGGATCGACATCATGGCGTCGCAGAAGATGTTGCAGAGCAAGCTCGACCTTAACAAGCTGATCCTGAAATAGAACAGAGCATGGCGTCAGCGGTGCAAAGCGGTTCAGGAGAGGTGTCCGGTTCGGACACCCTGAGCGAACGCGCGGCCAGTCTGGTAGAGCGCGATATCATTGCCGGCGATCTCGCGCCTGGCGCGCGCCTTGGAATCGTTGATCTGGTCCAGCGCTACGACATCGGCGCCACGCCGCTGCGCGAAGGCCTGTCCCGGCTCATTTCAAGGGGACTGATCGTCGGGATCGGCCAGCGCGGTTTCCGGGTGGCCGATGTCAGCCGCGAGGATCTGAAAGACATTACGCAGATGCGCACGGTGGTCGAGATCGAGGCACTGCGGCTCGCGATGGCGCATGGCGACGATGCCTGGGAAGCGGGAATTGTCAGCGCGCTGCATCAAATGCGCCGGCACATTCAGCGAACCGGCGACAAGTTTCGCGAGGGCGCGCCGGAGTTCGACGCCTTGCACAAGGGATTTCACACCGCGCTGCTGGCGGCTTGCGGGTCGAGACGGCTGCTGACGGCGCATTCCGATCTCTACGATCAGGCCTACCGCTATCGCCGGGTCATGATGCGCAGCCTGGGCAGCGGCGACGACTTTGTCGCGGCACATCAGAATCTTGCGGATCGGGTGCTTGCGCGCGATGCCGATGGTGCACAAACCATGCTCAGGTCCCACCTGGGTTCGACGCTCAATTTCGTCTATCCGCCGGCCAAAGGGGGCTAGATCGTGAACATGATTGCTGCAGTGAACCAAGGGGCGAACAGCCTTCGTCCGGGGCGGGCTCAGATCGCCTTTTCAGGCGTCACGCTCGATCTCGGCGGCAAGGCAATTCTGGAAAACATCAGCCTTGACGTGAAGCCCGGCGAATTCCTCTGCATCATCGGGGCGTCGGGTTGCGGCAAGACCACTGCGCTGCGGCTTGCGGCCGGATTATATCAGCCGACCAGCGGTACCGTGGCCTTCGACGGCAAGCCGATGCTGGCGCCGCGGCGCGATATCGCCATCGTCTTTCAGGACTACGGCAAGGCGCTGCTGCCGTGGCGAACCGCCGCCGGCAACGTCTCGCTGGCGCTGGAGGCATCTGGTGTCGCCGCCTCACAACGCGCCGTCCGCATCGACGAGCTGCTCAAAAAGGTCGGATTGCCCAATCACGCCGAAAAATATCCGGCGGAAATGTCCGGCGGCATGCAGCAACGCCTGCAGATTGCGCGCTGTCTGGCGCAAGAGCCCAAGGCGCTATTGATGGACGAGCCGTTCGGCGCACTCGATGCGATGACGCGTCAGGGACTGCAGGACGAAGTCCTGTCGCTGGTGCGTGCCAGCGATGCGACGGTCGTGTTCGTCACCCATGATCTGGAAGAGGCGATTTATCTGGGTGACCGCGTCATAGGCCTGTTGCCGCATCCCGGCCGCATCGGCATCGAACTCAAGATCGATCTGCCGCGGCCCCGTGATCAGCTGACGACGCGCGAAAACCCTGAATTCCTGGCGCTGCGCCGCGAATTGTTCGACTTCATCAAGGCGTCGGAAGCATGATCCCGGAGCGCATCAAGGCGCTTCTGCTTCCGATCGCGATCCTGGCCATACTCGAGATCTGGGCCCGCGCGGTTCATCTTCAAAGCGACTCGCTCGCGCCGCCGAGCGCCATTGCCGCGGCACTTGTCGAGGCATTCCAGGACGGCTCCATGCTGATTGCGACACGGGATACGCTGATCTCGGCTTTCGCCGGGCTCTCGATCGGTGGCGCCGTCGGCCTCGCCTGCGGCATTGCGCTCGGAATTTTCCCTATCTTCGACCGGCTGATGGAAGTCACCATCGAGGCGATCCGCCCGATCCCGTCCATCGCGCTGTTGCCGATAGCGTTGATCGCGCTGGGTTTCGGCTATCGAATGGAGATCACGATCGTTGCATTCGCCTGCGTTTGGCCGATCCTGATCCTGACCCGCGCGGCCGTCGGCGGCATCGAGCCACGCTTGATCGAGGTGTCGCGCGCGTTGCGGTTATCTCCGGCGGACCGGGTTCGCAAGATCATCATCCCGGCGGCGCTGCCGCGGATTTTTCTGGCGTTCCGCCTGGCTGCCGGCATAGCGCTGATCGTCGCGGTCACGGTCGAGATTGCAATCAACCCGATCGGGCTAGGTGCTGCGATCATGACAGCACAGCAGGCGTTGCGGCCGGATCTGATGCTGGCCTATCTGTTCTGGATCGGTCTGATCGGCTACCTCTTGAACACCGGCCTCATGGTCGCGCAACGTCATTTGTTCGGGCGCGCGGCTTTGGTTGGAGATTCGGCATGAACCGCTCCGTGCTGTACTGGCGCGCCGCCAGCTTCGCAGTTGCTGCGGGCTTTGTCGGGTCATGGCAACTGATTGCCGATCAGCGGCTGGTATCGCCTGTGTTCCTGCCCGGGCCGGATCGCGCCTGGGCATCGTTAGTACGGGGATTTACCAGCGGCGACCTCCTGGACAAGCTTCTCGGAACCCTGGAGCATATGGCCTATGGCTGGTTCGTCGCGTCTATCGCCGGTATCGCGCTTGGCGCGATGATCGGTTCGTCGCGCAGGATGCGCAGCTATGTCGCGCCGTCGCTGGAATTCCTAAGGCCGCTGCCGGTATCCGCCGTTATTCCGGTCGCGATTGCGATGTTCGGCTTGACCCAGAGCATGGCGCTGTTCGTGATCGCGTTTGGCGCGATCTGGCCGATGCTGCTGGCAACGATTCACGGCTTCGCGGCCGTCGAGCCGCGGCTTTACGAGGTGGCGCGGTCGCTGCACATGTCGCGGCTGGCGATCATTTTCAAGATCGCGTTGCCGTCGGCAAGTCCCGACATCCTGGCGGGCATGCGATTGAGCGTGACCGTGGCGCTGATCTTATCCGTTGTCTGCGAAATTCTTGCAGGCCTCGACGGCCTCGGACACTGGGTGCTGCTGTCGGCCCGGGCGTTCCGCTCAGCGGACTTGTTTGCAGGCGTGATCCTGCTTGGTGTCATCGGCTATCTGACCGCGCTCGCGATGTCGATGGTCGAGAAGCGGTTGTTAAAATGGCGATCGAGCGGCCATTGAACGCCTTCAGCGCGACGTTACGGCCGGGCGTCAATAAAGCCGGCACGTGTTCGCACCTCGCGCTGACCGGCGCCGATCAACAGGTCGATCAGGCTCTGCGCCTGCGGCGCATGGGCGGCCCGAGCAACCACTGCTGCCGTATACATGGTCAAGAGGTCGTAGCCGCAGGGCAGTGAACCCGACAGGATCACACCTCTGGTGCTGATGATCTCGGTCGATTGCGTACAGCCGATCGGCCGGACTGCATCGGTCTCAGCCAGCTGGCGCATCGCGGTCGCGCCGTTCGGAAAAATTCTGAGCCTGGCCGCTACCTCCTCGGCAATGCCGAGCTGTTGCAGGACTTTTGCCACATGGATTCCAGCGGTAGACGCCTTGATATCGGGAACAAAGATCGCGTCCGCCGCGAGCAACGCATCGCGCAGCGCTGCCGCATCATTGACCTTGACCGTGGAATCGCCGGCGCGGACGGCGACCGCGGTCTCGACCAAGCCGATGTCGGTGATGGAAGCGGGGACCACCCAATTCTCTTCCGCCAGCTTGGCGACAATCGCCGCCGTCAGAATTATGATGTCGGCATTGGTGCCGGCGCGCAATTTTTCGGCCATGGCGCCAACCGCGCCGAACTCTCCCGCAATGCCGAGGCCGGTCTGCGCCTTGAATTGTGGCGCAAGACTTTCGACCAGGCCCTGCGCCGCGCCGCCGCTCAGGATGTTTAACGCAGTCATGAGGTCAATTCCATTGCGGCGATCAGGCTGTCGCGTGTGATCGGCAGGTTGCGAACGCGCACGCCGAGCGCGTCGAACACGGCGTTGGCGATCGCCGCCGTGACCGGGCCGTGTGCCGCTTCGCCCGCTCCGAGAGGTTCGCTATCGGGCCGCTGGATCAACTCGACCTGCACGTCTGGTACCTCGCTGAAGCGAAGGATCGGATACGACCCCCAAGTGGTACTGGTGATGCGCTGCCGGTCAAAGCGGACGCGCTCTTTCAAGACCCAGCTGGTGGCCTGGATCGCGCCGCCTTCGATCTGATTGATCACCCCATCCGGATTGATGGCTTCGCCGACGTCGACCGCGATGGTCAGCCGCTTGAC
>JAKFCJ010000195.1:0-8741 GCA_036676705.1 Bacteroidota bacterium | reverse complement strand
CCCTCATACAAAGAGGATTCCGCCACCATTACCATTGTAGTACTTCCCCCTCCGGCCCCGGTACCACAGGAAGTTATTTGTATGACTTTTTTGGGTGAAGACCGACTGAAACTTACGTGGTCACTCAGCGATACCAGCGGCTACCTGGCCTATTATATCCTGTATAAAAGCAGCAACGGAGGCGCCTTTGTGCCTGTTGATACCATGTATTCAGGCAGCGGACAAGAATTTTTTGATGGAAATGTACCCAACCATACCCTGGTCGATTATTGTTATAAAATGGTCGGTGTGAATGTATGCGGCGTTGCGGGTCAGGAATCCTATACGATCTGTTCCATCGATCAGCACAACAAACCCATCGAAGGCACCGAGATCATCGTAACCACGGTTATGGATAATAAGAACACGCACACCACCTGGTTTCAATCAAACGAACCTGATTTTCAAGGATATACCCTGTATAAAAGGATAAATGATCCCAAATCGACGTTCGAATTCGTGAAATTTTTTGAAAACAAATCGGACACGTCCTATTTGGATACCCGTGTTAAAGTGCAGGAATATTCCTATTGTTACGCCCTTGCCGTTAAAGACAAATGCGGGAACAACAGCGCCAAAAGCAACCCCGGATGCAGTATTTTGTTGCAGGGAGCATCGATTCCCTTTCAGCATAACCTCTTCTGGAATCCCTATCAGGAATGGGAATTTGGGGTTCAACAGTATGATCTTTGGCGCCATGATGATCGTTATTACGATACGTTGATCCAAAATGGTAATGCCCAATTTGTCAAAACCATCGATACAGCCTGGGATTACGACTGGGGAGGATATTGGTATAAAATCCGGGCGACGGAATTAAATGGAAATTCAGCAGTAAGTGAATCGAATGAAATTTATCTGGTTCAGTCGCCTTTGCTCCATGTACCAACCGGATTTACCCGGAACGGAGACCAGTTAAATGATGTTTGGGGCATCTCTGACGTATTTGTAAAAGACTACCGTTTGTTGGTTTATAACCGCTGGGGAGAAAAAGTTCTCGATACAACGGATAAAAATTTCCAATGGGATGGTTATTTTCGTCAGGAGCAACCGGCCGACAATGTATTTATTTGGTATGTTGTTTATACCGGATGGGATGAATCAACCCATACTCAAAAAGGAACACTAACCCTACTTCGATGAAACAACTAAAAACCCTGTTATTGCTTACCCTTATTCCGGTTTCCGCACTAGTGCAAAGCTGTGAAAAAATTGAGAATGCCATCAATTTTGGTTTTAATATTAAGGGGGAATTTACCCTCCCGCCAAACATCCCGATCAATACGCCGCTTGTATTGCCCGGAATTCCGATGGATTATAACTCGGAGGAGACCTTTGAAGCCAATAATACCCGTGCGGATCTGGTTAAAAAGATCACGATCGACTATATCAAGATGAATATCCTGGAACCGATAGGACAGGATTTCAGTTTTGTGAAAGACATTGAAATTTTTTTCGATATGGATGGCGTGGGTGAAAAACTTATTGCCTGGAAATACGATGTAGATGAGAATGTAGGCACGGAATTGAGCCTTGATGTTACCACGGATGACCTCAGTGCCTATTTGAAGGCGGATGGGGTAAAAATGACCATCAAAGTGACTACCGACAAGCTTACCACCCAGGAGGTGAAAATGAGTTACGATATCCGCACCCGTGTTACAGCCGACGTCTTTAAGTAGGTTCGTTGTAGTTTTATTGCTTTTTCTCTCCCTGCACCTTCAGAGTGAGGCCCAGCATTTTTTGCTTGCCTCCAAAGAAGGGAAACCTGAGCTGACCCTCCTCGGAACAGGAGCTGTGGTCAAGTTTCAATACCGGGGTTATTCCGGTCAGCACCAGGAGTTTAAAGGACGGATCATTGCGATCACTCCCGACACCCTGTTTATGGAAAGCCTGAAATTACGTCATCCTGAAAAATTTCAAATTGCTGTCGGCGATATCCTTGGCTTCCGTGGCTATAGTGCGGCGCGCAGTATCAGCAAATCCCTGCTTGAACTGGGACTTGCCGGAGGAAACCTTGCCTTGTATTATGGTGTCATTGCCCCCGCGGCCATTGGTACCGGTCCGGCCATTCTTATTAGTGTTGGAACCGGAGTCGCGAGTTATTTTTTGGTCAAAGCACTTTTTCCGGAGAAGGTAAAGAATACAATAGGGAATGGATGGTCGTTTAAAGTGATCGAGAGGAAGTAGTGTTCAGTTTTCAGTGTTCAGTTTTCAGCGGTAACGATCAAAAACTGAACACTGAAAACTGAACACTGAAAACTTTATTCCCCGAAAATCTTTCTTCTTCTGGGCTGGGCATGTTTCAGTCCGAAGCGGTCTATCGCATGTAACTTCAGGTAGGCCATCGCTTCTTCCACATCATCCGTGATAAAAAAGATATCCTTGTCCTCAGGATCAATGGTTTTTTCAGCGATCATCTCATCCACGAACACGAGAAATTTTTCCCAGTATTTACTTCCCATCAGCACCATGGGGTAATTGACGATCTTTTTAGTCTGGATCAGGGTCACTACTTCAGCAAACTCATCCAGGGTACCAAAACCACCGGGAAGAACCACCAATCCATAGGAATACTTGATCAACAAGACCTTTCGTACAAAAAAGTAACGAATATTCACCCAGCGATTCAAATAACGGTTGGGGTATTGTTCATGGGGCAATTCGATATTGCAGCCGATCGATATTCCGCCTGCTTCATAGGCACCGCGGTTGGCCGCTTCCATGGCTCCCGGACCGCCACCGGTCATTACTGTAAAGCCAAGACGGGCGAGCCCGGCTCCTACCTGCATTCCCAACTGGTAATGCGGGTGGTCTTCTTTAAAACGTGCCGAGCCGAATACCGTAATGCAGGGACCTACAAAATGCAGGACCCGAAATCCACGTACAAATTCAACGAAAACCTTGAATGCGAGAAAAAGTTCCTTTATCCGCGGTCGCGGACCTTCAAGCAGGATGAGTTCTTCTTTTGACTTCGGTTTATTGTCTGTCATAGTTACAGATTACCGCGACGGTCCTGCTCGCGTTCGAGGGCTTCAAACAGGGCTTTGAAATTGCCTTTGCCAAAAGATTTTGCTCCTTTGCGCTGGATTATTTCATAAAACAATGTCGGACGATCTTCTACCGGTTTGGTAAAAATTTGCAATAAATAGCCTTCATCATCGCGGTCTATAAGAATGCCAAGTTTGGCTAGTTCATGGATGTCTTCGTCGATATGCCCTACCCTGTCCAATACATCCTGGTAATAGGAAGGCGGAATGGTCAGGAATTCAACCCCCCGGGAGCGCAGTTTTGAAACAGAATCCAGAATGTCTTTGGTAGCAATGGCTACGTGCTGGACACCTTGTCCTTTATAGAAGTCGAGGTATTCTTCCACCTGCGATTTTTTCTTTCCTTCTGCCGGCTCGTTGATCGGGAATTTCACATACCCGTTGCCGTTACTCATTACCTTACTCATAAGAGCAGAATATTCGGTAGAGATGTCTTTATCATCAAAAGTGAGGATGTTTTTGAATCCCATTGCCTCCTGGTAAAACTCCACCCAGGTATTCATTTCGTTCCAACCCACATTGCCCACACAATGGTCAACGTAGAGCAGTCCTACTTCGGATGGGTTGTATTCTGATTTCCAGGCTTCAAATCCGGGTAAAAAGACCCCGTTGTAGTTTTTACGTTCCACAAAGATGTGAATAGTATCACCGTAAGTATGGATGCCGGAACGCACCACTTCCCCATGGGCATCTTTTTCAATACGCGGTTCCATAAAGGATTTTGCTCCCCGCTTCGTGGTTTCTTCCCAGGCGCTTTTGGCATCATCCACCCATAAGGCCAGGACCCGAACACCATCTCCATGTTTGTAAATATGGTCGGCGATCTCCCCTTCAGGCTGCAGCGGTGTGGTTAAGACAAAGCGCAGTTTATTTTGTTGTAAAACGTACGAAACACGGTCTTTCACTCCCGTTTCCGGACCTGCATAGGCGCAACTCTGAAAGCCAAATGCTGTTTTATAATAATGGGCAGCCTGCTTGGCGTTACCCACATAAAATTCTACGTAATCGGTGCCGTTTAGTGGAAGAAAATCTTTTTTCGTTTCCTTTTCGTGGCTTGTTAATGTATCGTTCATTCGTGTATTATATTAAAAATTCCAAGTTCCAAATTCCAAGTTCCAATGCTGCCGCCGGAGTAATTCATCTCCTCATCCCCTCATCCCCTCACCGTCTTGTCCTCAAGTCCTCCCTACTTCCCTACTTCCCTACTTCCCTCCCTCTACTCGATCCAGCTCTTCCAATATCCTTCCTGTTCCATCTTAACCGCTTCCTCCGTGATCATCAAGGGATAAAACGGATCGATCATCACTGCCAGTTCCCTGGTTTCTTTGGCTCCGATGCTTTTTTCCACGGTGCCGGGGTGCGGACCGTGGGGAATACCTTTCGGGTGCAAAGTGATCATACCCCGCTCCACATGCTTACGGCTCATGAAGTCTCCGTCAACATAATAGAGGATCTCATCTGAGTCGACATTGCTGTGGTGATAAGGTGCCGGTATGGACTGCGGATGGTAGTCGTACATACGTGGACAAAAAGAACAGACCACAAAGTTACGACCTTCAAAGGTTTGATGCACAGGTGGTGGCTG
This sequence comes from Bacteroidota bacterium, assembly GCA_036676705.1. Lineage (GTDB taxonomy): Bacteria > Bacteroidota > Bacteroidia > UBA8524 > UBA8524 > UBA8524. The sequence continues at coordinate 4,067 of JAKFCJ010000195.1, read as the reverse complement.
ATGAACCCGTCCGGTTATGGGTTCGAAGTCCTGTATATTGAAAATATAGGGGTATACAAATCCGTCCCAACCCACGGCATCAAAGGGATGCGTGGCATAGGTATAGGGATAGATCATTCCCTGTTTTTTTATCATGACCACAAAATCGCCCTTTTCATCGTGCATTTTCAGGTTTTGTGGGGTGAGGATATCGCGTTCGCAGAAGGGTGAATGCTCGAGGAGTTGTCCGTGTTCGTTCCGATAGCGTTTTGGCGTGGTAACCGGTGTGGGTGCTTCGATCACAAAATGTCGGTTTTGCTCCGTTTCGAATTCCATTTTATAGATGGTTCCGCGTGGGATCACGATATAATCGCCATAGCCAAATTTCAGGTCGCCGTAGATGGAGTGGAGGGTTCCTTTTCCTTCATGAACAAAAAGGATCTCGTCGGCATCCCCGTTTTTAAAGAAGTAATTCATACCGGCCGAAGGAGCCTGGGTTCCCAGCTGAATATCGCTGTTCATTAATAATATTTTCCGGCTTTTAATATAATCGCTTTCAAAGCTGCCAAAGGTCAGGTAGCTGCGGTGGCGCATATTTTTAGCCAGGGCGATCTTAGGTTCTACCGAAAAGGGTTCAGCGATGGCTTTCACCATGGTAGGCGGATAGGCGTGGTAGATCAGCGAATAAATGCTCGAAAACCCTTCTGTGGAAACAAGTTCTTCGGCAAACAATTCTCCATTCGGTTTGCGAAAAACGGTATGACGTTTATGGGGTATCTCCCCTTGTTTTTGGTATGTTGGCATAATGTTCCGTTAAAGGCAACGAAAAGTACTGCGACTTCGTTCCCCAATTGTCTTCAAAATTAGTGAAATTCGCGGGCAGCAATCTATGAGAAAAATCAGCTTTTCCATTCTCCTTCTTCTTTTTTTAGGGTTTCAGGCCTGTAGCAACGGCCCCACAGGCCAAACCGATCCCGAAGGTTCAGCGAAACCGGTCTATCCGGAATATGTCGGCGAACTCAGTAAACAGATCGCCGAAAAGCCGGAAGACGCCTCTTTATACTACCAGCGAGCCGAAAAATTATTCCAGGAAGGGAATGATACGCTGGCATTTATCGACATTAAAGAAGCGGTGCGGCTCAGGGACAATAACCCCACCTATTATTTGTTGTATGGAAACATTGCCTACGAATTGAATGAGATCGCCGACGCCCAAACGGCCATTAAAAGGGCCATCGAACTAAAGCCCGATTATAAGGATGCATACCTGCGCCTGGCACGTATGCATTACGACCTGAAGGATTTCGAAAACGCGAACAAAACCCTGGAGAACCTGAGTGATGCCGTGGGCGAATTGCCGGAATCCTATTTTCTTTTTGGCATGATAAAAAAGGAATTGAGCGATACGGCTTCATCCATCGCCAATTTCCAAAAAGCCGTTGCACTCAATAACGATTATTACGAAGCTTATGTCCAGTTAGGCTTACTTTTCGGTATCCAGAAAGATAAAATGGGCATCGCTTACCTGAACAACGCCGTTCGTTTAAAGCCGGAAAGCACCGAAGCCCTCTACGCACGAGGATTATTGTACCAGGATCTTGGCAACTACAAACAGGCCATAGAAGATTACGACCGCATCATTACGATCAACCCGGATTATGCCGCTGCTTATTACAATGTGGGATGGATCAACTTCCGGGTAGAAAAATTCGAACCCGCCATCGAATATTTCAATAAAGCCGTTATCGCCGATGAAAGTTATGCCGACGCCTACTACATGCGCGGACTCTCTTACCAGGCAATAGGAAACAACACCGAGGCCAAAAGAAACTATGAGGCCTGCCTGAAGGTGAACCCCGACCACAAACGGGCTAAGGAAATGCTCGGAGGGATGTGACCTTTGGCTGGCGCATGTTGGCTTGCGCCAGAATAATAGACGCGGAGGCGCAGAGGCGCGGAGAAGATTTTTATTCGTCCGCTAACAAAACCGCGCTTTCCCTCCGGCGTAAGCAATACTCGTCTACAAAAAAAGATCTCCGCGCCTCTGCGCCTCCGCGTCAATTTAAGCGTGCGATAGCAAGGGAGCTTCAGTTTTAGAACCGCATCACCTTCCCGTTCTCCTTCAGCATCCGTTTCGCCGTTTTCCAATCCGGGAAATCTTTGGCTTCATAAGAGTAGGTGGCAAGTTCAGAGGCCATATCCGCGGTTTTTTTCATGGCAGCGGCATGGGGACCATTGCGGTAAAATCGGTTGCGGTCTTCTTCGGTCTCCCAGCGGCTCATGGTATAGTGGTTGAGTCCGAAACCCGTATTTTTCATTCCGACAAAACCGGGTTCTTTTTTGCACTGCCTGGATATGCGCAGGCCATTCTTCGAAAGCTGGAAAAATTTCCAGGCCGATTTTAAGCGTATGGAAGTGAGGGTGATGTACATGGCGCGAAATTACAAAAAGGGGATGAATCAGGCTACTGACCATGGACCATAGACCATGGTTGGTGAGAGGTTTTGCTTCAAAGCATGGATAAAAGCATAACTTTGAGTGGCGAGAAGAAAGATTTGAAACAAAATAAACTGCTGCTATGGAAAATTACATGCCTGCCCTGATCGTTCTTTTAGCTTTCCTTTTGCTCTCCAGGCTGGTAAATGAAAAGGCCATGAAAAAACTGGCGATGGATAAAATAGCAGCCCTGGTCGATATCTTTTCAAAAAACCGCAGCTGGACCCTCGGCATCCTGATCGCCATTTTCATCTTCTATTTTGTGAGTTTAAACTATGCCCTGCTTGATTTTTACTGGACCAATATCATTTATATCATCGTCCTGTTTCTTTATATGGCCGCGATGGCCGTCTATGCCTTCAGGAAATTAAAAGAGCATGATTTTCCGGCAAGCTATATTTCATCGTACATCCTTTCTACCACCCTGCGTTTTTTGGGATTGGGGCTGTTTTTGGTACTTTTGGGAGTGTGAGGGGATTAAGTAACAACCTGGACAAACTCGGAACAGCCGGGCTATTCCTGACGGCAGTATTTTCTCCCTGTTGCTTCCCGCTTTTTGCTTTTGCCGCATCGGCAGCGGGACTGGGGAGTTTTGAGCTTTTTGGAGGCAAAACCATGCTCATTTTTCAGGGAATGGTTTTAATATCGCTAGGCGGACTCTATGTCTCCTATCGCAAACACAGGTGCATGTATCCCTTGCTCTTGGCCATCCCAAGCGGCTTGCTGATCTTTTATGGATACCATTTTAGTTCCAGTGCCAATTGGACTTATTTCCTGTACCTCGGAATGTTTGGGTTATTGATAGCAACCTTATGGAATTACAGGCGAAATAAACTCCACGGACCCTGTGAAGGGTGCTCCCCCAATGATGAAAAACGGGTGGAAACAAGATCCTCGATCACCTGCCCCAAATGCGGACATAAAAAAGAAGAAACCATGCCCACCAACGCCTGTGTTTACTTTTATGAGTGTGAAAACTGCCAGTCTCGCATACAACCCCACAAGGGCGATTGCTGTGTATATTGCAGTTATGGAACGGTCAAGTGCCCGCCAATTCAAAGTGGGGATAGGTGTTGTTGATGGAAACCAGTTCCTGGACATTTTCTATGCAAGCTTTATTCAACCTCTCGGATTTTATTTTTAGCGGCTACACCCTCACGGCTATTCCTCTCCTTCTTGTGTATCTTTTTATAAAAACAAAAAGACCCCTGCTTTCAAGAGTGATGGTCTGGTCAAATTGGATCCTTATTGCAGGCTCCTGCGCCTACCTGGTTTCCACATTGAATCACATTTTTATCCTGTTGGATGCCGGAGATGAAGCGGCGATCTATTTCACCAGGCTGACTGGTCCTTATTGGTTTGGCTATTGGGGGTTCATCTTGTTTAAAGGGATCCTGCCCCAGGTGCTCTGGATCAAAAAATTCAGGAACGCGATTTGGATCATGCCGGCACTGCTTCCGTTTATCCTGTTCGATCATTATTTCGAATTCCTGATAAGACTGATCCTTAATCTAAACCGAGACTACCTGCCCTCCTCATGGGTTTTATATCCTCCCAAATTGTCGGAGTTTGTTTTGAGTACCCTGGTTTAC
>JAKFCJ010000194.1:0-6334 GCA_036676705.1 Bacteroidota bacterium | reverse complement strand
CATAAAATCAGCAAATCAAATACGCATAAGAAAAAGAATAGGGATGGTTTTTACACAGGGAGAATTAACGTACCCTTGTCAAATAGGGGCTTCCAGCCATTCCGTTCGGATTACAGCCTGGTTTTCCTTCCGGGATCTGGATACCGAGCTTCTGATAATGCGTCACCCAGGAGTCCGGGACCTGGCCGGTTTTTTCATCTGTGAAACGCATTGGCTTCAGCTCAAAAATGCCGTAGGTAGAATACAAGGCGTAAACAAATTCGGAACAATAGAAGCCATCGTCTTCCATGATGTAGGTTTCATTATAAGGCTTTCCCAACAGCACATTGGCGCGTTTCCAGATAATGGGAAGGTGTTTGCTCATGGTATCAGGCAAGCGGTAAACATGCATGTCGCGAAGCTTTCCTTTATCATCTGTTTGAAAATTACGGATCGATTCCTTTACCACCCCTTTCCCCGGGGCCGAATGCCATACAAAGGTGTCTTTGCCTTCGATCTGCAGGAGACCCTGATGCGAATAATTGCGAATGGAATCGCCTTCGGTTACAGCATTGATCGCTTGTCCAAGTCCTTCTTCTGAGGCAATAAGAAAAAGAAAATCCCCGGATTTTAAAGCGGCTTCCTTTTTTGTACAGCCTAAAAACAGGAGCCCGAAAATGAGTGGTAAAACGAAACGCATCATCGGGCAAATGTAGGGGATTGGGGAGAATACTTTATCCCCCGGGCTACTTATGCTGGTCGTAGTGGACCTCCACCGACATCTTCTCGATCCTGCTATTCAAAAAAGCCTTGTTTAGTTCGTCACTACCGCGATCGTAAAAGGTTACCTGCATATTCATTCCGATCCAGGCCGGCTTATCCGGGTAGGCCATTTTAAGCCCGATCTCTTTTACTGCGTTGTATTGCATCCCTTTCCAGTCAAGGGTGACCAATTCACCCTGAAGACCGTTCCAATATACTTTTCCTTGTATAAGAAGGAGGGCTGTATCCTCATCATAATTGACGGGTTCAAGAATCCAGTAGCATATTGGGTGGTTTTCAGAACAAATATCGTCGGGCGTTCCTATATCCTCAAAAAAGTAGGTAACCCGACCTCCGGTCAGGATAGATGAGGTGGTAAAGTCTTCATCGATACTCAGGGTAGAATTCCATTTTAGCTGAGGCCCACACTTGTCATCGGGTGTGTCATCGGTTGGTTTACAGGAATTGAATAGCACAGCGACCATTAATATCACGAAATTAAAATGCACAGGGGCAGGGTTACGGAATTGGAAAATTCGTTTCATATAGGTTTGGTTTATTCAAAATTTAGACGATTAGACGAAAAAACCAAGTTCTTTTCGGTGAGCAACTTAAGGGGGACCTGTTTCCGGGTGATGCAGAATGGGATGCCTTACCTGGGGAAATTTTACTCAGTTCATGGAGGTCGGAAATTAGAGGATACCGCAATTTCGGCGTGGGGTTGTTAATGGCATTAGACTTGGAGTTATGTTGTCATGAATCTAAAACGAATTTTTGGTGCCGTGCTTACCGTACTTGGAATCGGAGGCCTCATTTATGCCGCAGTGCTGTTTGTAGGGAGTAATAATCACGGACAGGAGATGAAATCCCTGCTGAGTTACGGGATCCTGGGATTGATATTTTTTATATCAGGTATGGGCCTGATCCGGAATACCCGCGACGAAGCATAAGCCCCTTCGAACAAAGGGACAAAAAATTATTTTGGAAAGAGGAGAAAAGCGTTACTTTTGCACTCCCCAAAGTAGACTGCGTCACTTTGGGGCTCGCCCCAAAGAGGCGAATCATTCTTTGGGGCGCGCCCTTAAGTTAGGACGTGGTAAAGGTGCGGTAGCTCAGTTGGTAGAGCAAAGGACTGAAAATCCTTGTGTCGCCGGTTCGATCCCGGCCCACACCACCCGAAAGAGAAAAAGCCAGGACAGGTATACTTGTCCTGGCTTTTTGTTTTTACACGAAACAACGCGATTCTCTTAGGTAAATAGAGGCTTTTTCCCTTCCGGGCGAGCCCATAGGCGTTCATGGCCTCAGGGAATCGTGAAGCGAACGACGCAGGAGTTCTGCTTCACGGGGAGCGAAAGATTGGGTGATACAGCTAAAATTCCCCATATTTGGTACCTCAATTCTTGCTTATGCTCGCACAAGGAATATTCGCAGTGATCCTGCTTTCGGCCATCTTCCTCTTTGCCCGGAACGTAGGGAAAATAAGAAGAAATATTCTCCTGGGAAGGGATGTTGACATGAGTGACCGCAAAGGGGATCGATTTAAAACCATGCTCCGTGTGGCCTTCGGGCAATCAAAAATGGGCACACGGCCTGTCCCGGCTTTTTTCCATTTGCTCATTTACGTGGGTTTTGTCCTGATCAATATTGAAGTATTGGAGATCATTTTCGATGGACTTGCCGGAACGCACCGTGCGTTTCAACCGATCCTGGGAAGCTTTTATACTTTCCTGCTGGGATTTTTTGAAGTATTGGGCCTGTTTGTATTGATAGCCTGTGTGGCCTTTTTATACCGCCGCCATATTCAGCGGGTTGGGAGGCTTACTATGCCCGAACTGAAAGGTTGGCCACAGAAAGATGCGACGACCATCCTGGTGATCGAAATTGTATTGATGGTTGCCTTGTTTGTGATGAATGCAGCCGATCGCTCCTTCCAGCTATCCACCGCAGGATCCATGCCCGTAAGTTCCTTCATCGCACCTTTCTTCGACAATACAGGGGATGCTATATTGAGCTATATAGAACGCGGAGCCTGGTGGTTCCATATTTTGGGTATCCTTGCCTTTCTTAATTACTTACCCTTCTCCAAACATTTCCATATCATCCTGGCTTTTCCAAGTACCTGGTATTCACGACTGGAGCCAAAAGGTTCCTTTGTTAACCTGGAATCTGTAACCACGGAAGTACAATTGATGATGGATCCTTCGGCAGCAGTTCCAGAAGGGTATGAGCCACCCACCAGCTTTGGTGCAAAAGATGTCCAGGACCTGAGCTGGAAAAACCTGATGGAAGCCTACTCCTGCACCGAATGTGGGCGTTGCACAGCGGTTTGTCCCGCCAATATCACCGGGAAACTGCTTTCTCCAAGAAAGGTAATGATGGATACCCGCGACCGTCTGGAGGAAGTAGGAAAAAACATGGACACGAACCAGGGTGTTTTTGTGGATGACGGTAAAAATCTCCATAACCTGATCAGCAAAGAAGAACTGTGGGCCTGCACTACCTGCAACGCCTGTGCAGAAGCCTGCCCCATCAATATCAATCCGATGGAGATCATCTTCCAGATGCGCCAATACCTGGTGATGGAAAAATCAGAGGCTCCGGGAGAACTGAATAATATGTTCAATAACCTCGAAAACAACGGCGCTCCATGGCAGTTTTCACCCGCCGACAGAGCCAATTGGACCCAGGGATCCTGAGGGTTAAAAGGCCATTCCATCCATTCGGAAGTTCAATTTAGCCAGTGAACCATGCAAACAGACCAAAATGCGCGTAAACTACTGATTTACACGTAGCTGACAACCGTGATTTTTAGGTTCCCCATTTACCATTCCGGATTATTTGGTATAAATTGAAAACGAATTCTCTGCACCTATGGTAATGGACGTAAACTTTAAGGAGTGTTATCCCGCCCGAATTTTGGTGGTCGACGACCATCAGGTATTGATCGATGGCCTGAAACTCCTTCTCAGAAAAGAACAAACTATCAGCTTCCAATATGAAGCGAACAGCGCGGAAGCAGCATTGGAACTCCTGGATCAGTTTCATTCCGATATCGATATTATCCTTACCGATATCTCCATGAACGGAATGACCGGACTCGATCTGATCCGTGAAACCAAAAAAAGATACCCGAGAATTAAAGTGCTTGTACTGAGTATGTACAAGGATCCGGAAACGGTGAGCGAAATCCTGGCTTCCGAGGCAGAAGGGTATCTTCTCAAAAATTCAGGAAAAGGCGAATTGCTGGATGCGATCCGAAAAATATGCCAGGGGGGTAATTATTACAGTACCGACGTGATCTCCAGCTTTATGAAACATCGTACCGATGAGGAGAAAAAGTTCAAAAAGGATATCAAGGAACTATTGACCACCCGTGAGGTTGAGATTGTTCAACTGATATGCGAAGAACTCACCACTGCGGAAATAGCAGAACGTTTGTTTATTAGTCCGCGTACGGTTGATACCCACCGGAAACATATCCTGGAAAAAACGGAAAGCAAATCGGTTGTCAGCCTGATAAAATTGGCCTACGAATACCACCTCATATCCGTTGCTATATAGGGGTTTAGGATTTTTACGGACAGACCTGTACGTATCATCAGGTATCTGAAAATCACCGATTCTAGTGATTTATAGCCGATAAGCAGCATCTAGTTTTGTTCATAGCAAGCAATTCCTTGACCTATGAAAAAAATGTATCTGCTTATCGTTGCTCTTTTGTTCTGCAGCAATCTTGCCCTTGCCCAGAGTAATGGAGACACCTATTTTGCAAAAGATGATTACCAGGGTGCCATTCGGGCATACCGCTCTGAAGTCCAAAACGACCCTTCCCGTTATTTCAATATGGCCAAAGCCTATTTCGCCCTGCAGGATTTTGACGCGGCAATACTGGCTCTTGAAAGCTGGAAATCAAAGGATAAAAATTGCGACCATGAAATAGCCGATAAATGGCTGGAATTATTACAGCGCGACGATCAACCCGTGAAGATCGAAAATATGGGATCGACGATCAATACAGCCGATGATCAATACGTGCCGCGGGTATCTGCCGACGGAAAAACCCTCTATTACCTTTCAGAAAGCCGCGATGGGGGTATGGGTGGAGAAGATATCTGGTACTGCGAACGCCAGCCTGATGGTTCCTGGGGTGTTCCAAAAAACTTCTATTCCATGAACACCACCTCGAACGAGGGAATTTTGGCCATTTCTCCGGATGGAAACGTGGCCATCGTCTTCGGGAACTATAAAGGTTCTTTCGGCGGAGGAGACCTCTTTTACTCGGTTAAAACTGAAAACGGATGGAGCTATCCCTGTAACCTGGGTGGTACCATCAATACAAAAAACTGGGAATCCCTGGCTGCACTTGGTCCGGATGGAAAAACCCTGGTGTATTCAACCGACCGTGAAGGTGGAAAAGGAAACTCGGACCTGTGGGTAACCCAACTGACAGAGACAGGCTGGACAGCTCCAAAAAATCTGGGAACTACCATCAATACAGGTGACGATGAAAAATGGCCCTTTATCGCCGCTGATGGAAAGACCATGTACTTCAGCTCCGACGGCCATTTTGGCTTTGGTGGATCCGACCTTTTTATGGTTAAACGCCTGGACGACAGCTGGACAAACTGGTCTAAACCGGTCAATTTGGGCCCTTATATCAATAGTATAAAAGACGACAAAGACTTTTCCGTATCCGGTTCGGGTATCAATGGTTTTGTGACCCGCTCCGGTTCTCCCGATGGTTATGGCGCCCATGATATTTACCAGTTTTATGTTCCGGTACAATTCCGCCCTGAACAGGTATTTAACGTGTTCGGCCGGGTAAGCGATGAAAACGATTCGAACGCCTGGGTGAACATCCGTTATTTTGACATGGCCGATGGAGCTGAAGTAAATAAAACCACCACCGATGCTGCTGACGGAATGTACACGGTAGCCCTGCAAAAAGGCAAAAAATACCAGGTGGTGATCGATATGAAGGGTTACCTGTACTTCTCTTCCATCCTTGACCTAACCGATCCGAATTTGCTTAGAAAAAAGGAGCCGTTTTATGAGAAGTTAAAATTTAAACAAGACGAAGTAAACCGGATCCAGGCTGAACTTGACCGACAGAATGCCGAGCTAAAAGTGGCGCTGCAATCGGGCTCGGAGAATATTGAAGAAATGTTCAAGGCCATTGAGGCGAATATGAAACGTTACCGAAAGGCGCTCGATGACCTTGAAAATGTGATGGCCGAAGCGAAATACCAATGGCTGGAAGAAGAAGGCCAGAGTCTCAACCTGCGTCAGGATTATAAGGTGCAAACGGCCAGGATCGGTGCGAAGTTCGAACTCAAAAACATCTTCTTCGAGTTTGGAAAGGCAACCCTGACCAAAGAGTCGGAAAAGGAACTCGACAAACTGTATGAGATCATGGCAAAAAGCGAGATCGTGATCGAGCTTGGCGGGCATAGCGACAGCATCGGTTCGGAAGAAGCGAATGAAAAACTATCCCAGGATCGTGTGAACAGTGTAAAATCGTATCTGGTCAATAAAGGCATCAACACCCAACGTATCCAGGCTGTTGGATACGGAGAAACCCAGCCGGTCGCCA
>JAKFCJ010000193.1:0-6129 GCA_036676705.1 Bacteroidota bacterium | reverse complement strand
CCTACAGCCTACAGCCTACAGCCTACAGCCTACAGCCTACAGCCTACAGCCTACAGCCTACAGCCTACAGCCTACAGCCTACAGCCTACAGCCTACAGCCTACAGCCTACTTCAAAATCTCCCTCGAGATCACGATCCGATTCACCTCCGAAGTACCCTCATAGATCTGCGTGATCTTCGCATCGCGCATCATACGTTCTACATGGTATTCGCGTACATAACCATAGCCTCCGTGAACCTGGACGGCTTCGGTGGTGGTTTTCATGGCTGTTTCAGAAGCAAAGACCTTAGCCATGGAACTGGCAAGGGCGTAATCGAGGTGTTGGTCTTTTAACCAGGCGGCTTTGAGGCAGAGCAAACGTGCTGCTTCGATCTCGGTGGCCATGTCGGCCAGTTTGAACTGGATGGCCTGGTGATGCATAATTTCTTTTCCGAAGGCTTTACGTTCTTTGGAGTAAGCCACGGCTCTTTCATAAGCACCGGAAGCGATCCCCAATGCCTGGGAAGCGATACCGATACGACCGCCGGCGAGGGTTTTCATCGCGAATTTGAAACCGAATCCGTCTTCAGCGATGCGGTTTTCTTTGGGAACTTTCACATCCTGGAACATGATGGAGTGGGTATCTGAACCCCGTATCCCCATTTTATCTTCTTTTTTGCCTATGGTTACCCCCGGCCAGCTTTTTTCCACGATAAAGGCGTTTATCCCCCGGTGACCTGCTTCTACATGCGACTGGGCGATAACAATATAGACATCACCGGTATTGCCATTGGTGATCCAGTTTTTGGTACCATTCATCAGGTAATGATCGCCCTGGTCAATAGCGGTGGTACGTTGTGACGTGGCATCAGAACCCGCCTCGGGCTCCGACAAACAAAAGGCACCATGGTATTTTCCCTGGGCCAATGGCACGAGGTATTTTTGTTTTTGTTCTTCAGAAGCAAAGGTTTCCAATCCCCAGCAAACCAGGGAGTTGTTTACTGACATGACAACAGCGGCTGAAGCATCCACTTTGGAAATTTCTTCCATGGCCAATACATAGGAGATCGTATCCATTCCTCCTCCGCCATATTCCGGACTCACCATCATGCCCAAAAAGCCCAATTCGCCCATTTTACGAATTTGTGCCATCGGGAAAATGCCTTTTTCGTCGCGTTCACATACGCCGGGAAGCAGTTCCGCATTGGCAAAATCACGTGCGGCCTGTTGGATCATCAAATGTTCTTCACTCAGTTCGAAATTCATGGTGTTTTACTAATTGCTGCAAATATAGGGGATGCCGTATTAGATTAAAAACGACTTTGGGTCTTTTAAAGATGTTCTAAACTATTCGTTTTCAATATTTCAAAGCGCTTGTCGCTGTAGCCGATCAAATAGAGTCCGAGATTATGGTGGGTAAATTCATCCATACGGGAAAGCGGAAGATCGAGCATCAGACACAAAAAACTTTTCATCGCCCTGCCATGCATGCATACCAGGATAAGTTCTTCCTGGGGGCGTGACATGATATGCTGGAGGGCCAGTTTCTGGCGCGACTGTAGTTCGATGGGATTTTCACCACCCGGAATCCGGTAGTTTAAATTGCCCGACTTCCATTCCTCTACCATGCGGTTGTAGTCGTCTTTCCAAAAGTCCTTGCTTGCCTTGCCTTCATAGTCGCCCCAGCTGATCTCATTGAGTTCAGGCAGAATAGTATGCGGGATACCCAGATCCAGGAAATTTTGCACGGATTGATGCGTTCTGCGCAGTGCAGACGTATAGATCCGGTCAAAAGGCTGAAGGTGATAATGCTTAAAAAACAGATCCGATTGCCGCAGTCCGGTTTCGTTTAAGTCACTATCCACCCCGCTTCCCTGCACAATACCGAGCCGGTTAAATTCGGTTTCACCATGGCGAATAAGGTAGATTGTTTTTTTCTGTGGCTTAGAGGAACTTTGCGGTATTCCGTTCATACATGAGACAATTAGCAAAAATCGACACAAATATATCCCTTGCCTCCTTAAATGACCGCATGAAAGGCAGCATGGCAGAACATATTGGAATAGAATATACAGAAATTCATGAAGATTACCTCCTTGCGCGTATGCCCGTGGATGAGCGAACCCACCAGCCTTTAAAGATGCTCAATGGCGGAGCCTCACTGGCTTTGGCAGAAACGGTCGGGAGCATGGCGGCCAACCTGGTTATCGACCGGGATAAATTTGTGGCTTTTGGCATGGAAATAAACGGAAACCATCTCAAACCGGCCTTTTCAGGTTTTGTTTATGGAAAGGCAACTCCCTTTCATATTGGAAAAACGACCCAGGTTTGGCAGATCGAGATCCGCGACGAAGAAGGCGACAGGGTATGTATTTGTCGCCTGACCATGGCTGTAGTGCAAATTCAGGAAGATGCACTCAGGCTTAAATAAAAAATTCGAAGAGGCCAGGGAACAGAAAATGACTTTCTGCCTCTGGCGCTATCCGGAGGAAACTGCGATCCATGTAGCGGGTCCGGCCCAGGAAAAAGTTTGGGATGGAAGTTTCCCCGATTCCGAAACCTTTGTGTTCGCTCCGTTTAACCGGGATCTTCATCCCGTTTTAATGATCGGTGAAGGAGGCAGGGTGAACATCCATGCCAAACCAAAACCACCCGTCCATACCCCAAAAAAGCAGTTTCTTGCCTGGGCGCGTACAGCCATTGATGCGATCCGGGCCGGAAAATTCCGAAAGATCGTGGCTGCCAGGGTGTTGGCAAAGGATCAGGTTGATTTTGATCCGTTCGGGCACTTTTTGGCCCTATGCGAAAAATACCCCGACGCCTTTTGTTACCTCTGGCACAGCCCGTCGAGTGGAACCTGGCTGGGGGCTAGTCCCGAATTATTGCTCGAAAGAAAAGAAGACAAACTTCGCAGCATGGCCCTGGCAGGAACGCGAACGGGGGCAGGAGGAACTTTTGGAGCGAAGGAAATGGATGAGCAGCGTCTGGTGCTCGATTACCTGAATGAGGTGTTCCATCCGTGGCTGGTAAAGGTCAACATCATCGAGCAGACCCGGGTACGGTCGGGACACCTGCAGCATCTAAAAAATGAAGTACAGGGTGTATTAAAGGAAAAACAGTTGGATATAGGTGCTTTGATCGAACAAATACACCCAACCCCCGCCGTAGCAGGGCTACCCAAGCAAGAGGCCTTGCGGTTTATCGGTCAGGAAGAAGGAATGGACAGGTCGTACTACAGCGGTTTTCTCGGAACGCTGTCGCGCAACGCGTGTCAGTTATTTGTGAACCTGCGATGCATGCAGGTTCTCCATGACACCCAATTTGTGTATGCAGGTGCCGGACTCACAGCGGCTTCCGATCCGGAAATGGAATGGCTGGAGACAGAAGAAAAAACCAAAGTGGTTGTACTACTTTGATTTCGGTTTGGCAGCAGGTTTTGCCTTGGCAGCAGGTTTCGCTTTTGCTTTGGCCGCTGGTTTGGCTGCCGGTTTTGCGGCTGGTTTGGCTGCTGGTTTCGCCTTCGCAGCCGGTTTGGCTTTGGCGGCTGGTTTAGCACTGGCTTTGGCGGCTGGCTTTGCCTTGGCGGCTGGTTTTGCCTTGGCCGCTGGTTTTGCCTTGGCTTTTACGGCTGGTTTTGCTTTAGCAGCCGGTTTGGCTTTTGCTTTGGTTGCAGTTGATGTAGCTTTTGCGGATGCTGACTTTGGTTTTGCAGCGGCCGCTTTCGGTTTTTTCGAAGTTGACTTTTTATCCATGAATTTTGCTTTTATGTTAGCCAAATGCGTTTTAAATGAATCAGTGCTTTCGTTGAAAGCTTTTTTCAACTCTTCCCAGGAATCTCCACTGGCATTTTTGAGTTTATCCAGTTGTTTACTCATTTCTTTACGTTTTTGTTCAACGATCTTGATCTGTTCGGCATACTTAACTTTCGCCGCGTCCGTGGCTGTTTTTTTCTTTTTTTCTAATTCTTCCAGGGTGTCGTACAACTCGTCAATACGCTTATTGGCGTATGCGTGAAATTCTTCTCTGTTCATAACGTATAAATTTGATGTCAAGGTAAATAAAGAAGTTGATATTTTATTCTTTCAAGGTCAATTTTCTGGTATGTGTGTATGCAATTTCAAAAAGTTTATCCGCATTTTTTGTATCGAGTAGATCAAAATGCTCAATTCCGACCGGCGCAATGGTTATACGATTTTTATAACGCCCTTCACGGATATTCCCGTTAACACTGAGTTCAAATGTTCGTGCCGCTATTTGGATCATATTTTTCAGGTTTTTAACCGGCCGCACCGGACAAATATGAACGGCAATAATTTTATCGCAAAGCTTGCTTAAAGGGCGGTAGGGAAGGTTATCGAAAACACCTCCGTCTACATACAATTCCCCTTCGATCTCTATAGGTGAAAATAATACCGGTATGGATGAGGAAGCCTGAACAGCCTGTACAAGAGATCCTTTTGACAGATAGCGGACTTTCCCCGAGTACAAATTAGAAACGGTTACAATAAGCGGTTTGGGAAGGTCCTCCAGATTTTCGAAGGGAATATGTTTTTTAAGATGGATGCTGAGTTTATCCAGGCTCATCAGTCCCAGGGTGGGGATCTGGATTTTGGCAAAATCAAAAAACGAATTGCGTTTCATCAGTCTAAACACGCTTTCCGGGTCATTCCCGGCAGCCATAAAAGCACCTACCACACTTCCTGCACTGGTACCGCTGTAAATATCTGCTTCGATACCTTTTTCCTTTAATGCCTGCAATACCCCGAGGAGCGCATAACCCCGCGCTGCCCCGCCCCCAAGGGCAATACCTAATTTGTATTTCGCCATGGGGCTAAGATACGCTTGGTTGGGGGTCAATTAAACAGGTTCATCGCCCTTTCCAGGCCAATGCTGCAAAAGGCCTCCACGGCATCGGCGGCTTTGTTGATGGATTCCTCGAGATTTTTTTCTTCTTCTGCATTCCATTTGCTCAGGACATAATCCACCTGCCGTCCTGTTCCAAAACGGTTATCAATACCAAAACGCAAACGGGCGTAATTCGTATGACCCAGGCTAAGATTGATGTCTTTAAGTCCGTTATGCCCCCCATCGCTGCCTTTGCCTTTCATGCGAATTTTACCAAAAGGCAGGGCCAGGTCATCCGTTACCACTAACAGGTTTTCTTCTTTTAATTTGAGCTCTTTTAGCCAATAATTCACGGCCTTGCCACTCAGGTTCATGTAGGTAGTCGGCTTGATCAATACCAGGGTTTTGCCTTTAAATTTACCTTCTGCCACATAGGCATGACGCCCCACTTCAAACTGCACCCCCATGCGCCGGGCAAGTTCATTCACCACATTAAAACCAATATTATGTCGGGTGTTTTCGTATTCGCCGCCAACGTTTCCCAGTCCGGCAATGAGGTATTTCATGGATGCGAAAATAAGATAAAGGTTGAGATTGAGGTTGAGGTTGAGGTCATGGTTAAGTCGTCGAAAAACTAAAATCTATAACTTAGAGCCTATAGCCTATAGCCTATAGCCTGTACCCTGCAGCTAATAATCCAATTTCGTATCCAGCCTGGCTGCCTTCCTTGCGGGAAACCAGGACGTGACGATTCCCAAAGCCAATATAAAAGCAAAAATAATCGCGAAATCGCTGAGTTTCATTTGCACAGGATAGGCGTTTACGATAAAGGTTCCCAAACCACCAAAGCCTATCAATCCATACGTTTGTTGCACCCAACAAAGACCGAAACCGAGCACAAGACCAATGATCCCTCCGCTTAAGGCGATCATCATGCCCTCACGAATAAAAATGCTTCGTATAAAAGCGTCTTTGGCGCCCATGCTGCGCAGCGTGGCGATGTCTTTGCGTTTTTCCATGACGAGCATACTCAGCGACGAAACAACCGTGAACGTGAGCAACACAAGGATAAACACCATGATCAGCGCCGTAGCCCACTTTTCATAACGAAACACCCGGTATAAGGTAGCTTCCTGCTCTTCGCGGTTTTTTACCTGGAAGTTTGCGCCTAATAAGTTTTCGAGTTCAGCCTTCACTGCGTCCACCTCATATCCCGGTTTAACAGAAATTTCCAGCGCCGAGACTTCGTCGGTATATTCCATCAACTCAAGCGCCAAACGCAGGGGAACGATGATATACTTATT
>JAKFCJ010000192.1:0-9653 GCA_036676705.1 Bacteroidota bacterium | reverse complement strand
TGCGGCAATTGCACAAGTGGCACATCGCTTCGGAGTTCCTTTCGTGATCATTCGCTCATTATCTGATATTGCCGGAAAGGAATCTGAAATTTCCTTTGATCAATTTATTGACAAAGCCGCTACCCATTCAGCTACTTTGGTAATGAAAATAGTAGCAGCTTTAGGGTAGCTAGCACGAAAGTGGTGGTGGGAAGTGAAAGTTTACAAAAATGTACATGAACTGATTGGTCACACACCAATGGTAGAAATTTCTCAGTTTGCACTACCAAAAGGTGTTCGCATATTTGCGAAGCTGGAGTTCATGAATCCTGGGGGAAGTGTCAAGGATCGCCTTGGTCTTGAGCTAGTAAGAGAAGCTTTTGATAACGGAAAACTGCAGGAAGGTGGGATCGCCACCCACTCCGATAATAAAAGGTTTTAATATGATGCCCTGTCGCTGCAAGGCCTCCGAAATGGCGCAAGGGTCGCCTGCACATTCTTCCAATCCATCCGTGATCAGGATGATCACGTTCCTTACATTGTCTTCTTTGGGAAAATCGTAGGCCGCCTCTTGCAGCGAATAAGCAATAAGGGTTGTGCCTTTCGGGGTAAGACCTTTGATAACCCCAAGCATTTCATCATGATTATCCGGTGCAAAAGGAACCTCTAATTTGGTATCCTTGCAATCCTGGGCCGAACTCGGACTACGGTGCCCATATATGCGCAGGGCGATCTCCAGGTCGGGCACATTACGCAGGCTGTCGACCATATTGCCCAAAAGGCGTTTGGCGGCGCTGATCCGTGTTTCGTTCTGCATTTTGGCGTACATGCTGCCGGACCCGTCCAGTAAAAAGAGGATTCGGGTTTTATGCTGTGCCTGCAGACTTCCATAAGCTGCGATCAGGCAAAATATGAGGACCAGGAGTTTTTTCATCAATAGTCGCCAAGGGTTTCTTCAAGCTGAGCCAATGCGGATTCCAGTTGGGCATCATTGGGGGCAATTCCGTGCCATTCATGAGAACCCACCATAAAATCAACCGGAAAGCCCATTTCTGTATGCATAACGATGACTACCGGCTTTCCATTGCCCGCTTTTTCTTTCGCCTGGGCCAGTCCGTATAGTACCGCATTCATTGAATTGCCTTCCATATACATCACTTCGCAACCGAATGCTGCGAAACGCGGGCCAAGATCTTTAAATCCCATAATATCCTTGGTATCACCGTCTATCTGACGGCCGTTCGCGTCAACGGTTATGATCAAATTGTCGACCTTATTGTGGGCAGCGAACATGATGGCTTCCCAGATCTGTCCTTCCTGCAATTCACCGTCTCCACATAAAGCATAGACCAAATGAGGATCCTTATCTGCTTTTTTTGCCAGGGCGATACCGGTTGCCACGGAAAGTCCCTGGCCAAGCGAACCCGAAGCGATACGAATACCGGGCAGATGTTCATGGGTAGCAGGGTGTCCCTGTAACCTGGAATTGAGTTTACGGAAGGTACTGAGCTCATTTACGGGGAAATAACCGGAACGAGCCAGCACACTGTAATACACCGGAGAAATATGGCCATTGGAAAGGATAAAAACATCCTCTCCTTTTCCATCCATACTAAATGGCTGTGGCTTGTGGTCCATGATCTCAAAAAACAAAGCGGTGAAAAAGTCGGTACACCCTAAAGATCCTCCGGGATGTCCGGATTGAACGGCATGAACCATTCTGACGATATCTCTTCTTACCTGGGAAGCAATGCGTTCTAACTTTTGAATATCAGCCATTGAATTTATATTACGGCAAAAATGGGCTTTTGACGGGAATTAATGAAATTTGCCCTCGTTTTAGGATAAACACCTAACCCTCCTTATGCACACCATTGAACTCTTACTAAGTCCGGAAACAGCCGCTTCAGAAGCCCTTATCCTTCAGGCGGCCGCCAAAGGGCTCCGCGTTCCTGTTGATAAGATTTCCGCTTTACGCTATAAAAAACGCTCCATCGATGCGCGAAGGGCGCCGGTAAAGATCCGGCTGGTGATCGAAGTGTTTACTGAAACCCTCCCGGAAGCGGAGATCCCAATAAATTATCCTTCTGTTTTCCAGGCAGAACGCCAGGTTATTGTTGTGGGTTGCGGACCGGCCGGTATGTTCGCTGCATTACGCCTGATCGAACAGGGCATACAGCCCATACTCCTGGAAAGAGGCAAGGCCGTTCGGGAGCGAAGAAGGGACCTGGCTGCCATCAATAAGGAAAGGATCGTGGATGAAGACAGCAATTACTGCTTTGGTGAGGGCGGTGCGGGAACTTATTCGGATGGGAAACTATATACCCGAAGTGGTAAACGTGGGAATATCGACCGTATCCTCAAAATTTTCACGGATCACGGAGCCGATGAAGCCATACGTTATGAGGCGCATCCGCATATCGGGACCAATAAACTACCCGGGATCGTTTCGGCCATGAGTGCCACGATACTGGCCAAGGGCGGACAGATCCATTTCGAAGAACGGGTGACTGACTTTATCCTTAAAAATAGCAGGATCGAAGCAGTGCGTACTCAAAAAGGCAACGAATACGCGGGTGAGGCTGTGATCCTGGCAACCGGACATAGTGCCCGGGACATTTTTGAGCTTCTGGAAAATAAGGGAATTCAAATTGAGGTCAAACCTTATGCCCTGGGCGTTCGGATTGAACATCCCCAACAGTTGATCGACCAGATCCAATACCATTGTGCGGATCGGGGACCTTATTTACCTCCCTCCTCCTACTCTCTGGTGGAACAGGTTAGCGGCAGGGGCGTTTTTTCCTTTTGTATGTGTCCGGGTGGCATTATTGCTCCTGCAGCAACAGCTCCCGGCGAGGTCGTGGTGAATGGCTGGTCGCCGAGTAAGCGGAATAATCCATACGCCAACTCAGGCATGGTGGTTTCTTTATCCGAAAAGGACTTTCATCCCTACGCCCAATATGGAAATCTTTCTGCCATGATGTACCAGAAGGAAATTGAACAAAAGGCTTATCGTTTGGCCGGATCCGACCTGCATGCCCCCGCCCAGCGGGTGGTCGACTTCCTGAATAAAAAAAACAGCCTCAGTCTGCCTGACACATCCTATATCCCTGGTGTTAAGCCTGTTCCGATGGATGATGTGCTACCTGGTGATATTGCCAGGGCATTACGCGGAGGTTTACAAGCCATGGGCAGAAAGATGAAAGGGTATTTGAGCGAAGAAGCCGTTTTGGTTGGCGTTGAATCGAGAACTTCCTCTCCGGTGCGTATTCCCAGGGATAAGGAGACTTTACGTCATCCGCAAATTACCAACCTCTATCCTTGTGGAGAAGGTGCCGGTTATGCCGGGGGGATAGTGAGTGCCGCTATCGATGGGGAAAGGTGTGCGGATCAAGTTTTCAGTTTTCAGAGTTCAGTTTTCAGCGCGAACAACAAAAACTGAACACTGAACTCTGAAAACTGAACACTTTAATAGGTATACTCCCCTTTTGCGTTCACCGAAAAAGCCAGCGCCTTGTTGTTTTTGGTAAAAGCATCATACCCCGTCTTTAAATTCTTCCAAAACGCGATCAGGGTGGTATTCCCTGCATTTTCCTTTTCGAATTTTTTCATATTGACCTCCGTCATCTTAAAGGGGAATATATAAACGGGAACCTTGGCCTGTCCGTTATTTTTAGCGTAAACAGCAAGCAGGTAGGCTTCTTTGATCTGTTCATCGGTAATAGGGATACAGCCAATGGTTACACAATCGCCATGGATAAAAATATCGCCACCCAGGCTGCCGGATTTGCCTAGTTTTTTATCGGAGGCATTGGGGTAATTGATACCCATTGAAAGATAAAAGTTACTGTTCGGGTTAAACCGGTCTATATGGTAAAAGCCTTCCGGTACCTGTCCGTCGCCCATTTTACGTTTCGGACCAAGGGTGCCGGAGCTTGCACAAATGGCATAGGTTTTCAATTTTGTATAACTGCTGTCCTTTGCTTTTTTAACAAAAACCTGAAGTTCTTTCTCTTCCTTAAATGCAACGAACAGAAGCTGGACATTTCCGGTATTTATTCCAAGCGGAGCCAGGAGTTTTTTGATCCCCGCTTCTTTTTCAGAGATCGCTGTGCGTACCCGTGAAAATTTTTTCTGTTCACTGAGAAAGTCATCTACTGCCACAAATGCGGTGGTACCGGCTAAAAGAAGAAAGAAGGCTATTTTTTTCATCGCAGGAAATTAGTTCATTAACGAATCACAGCTTATTTTTCGTGTTGCCCGTTCGTATCTTACTGACCAGGGAGATAAACAGTGTAGCAAGCAGGGCACCAAAAAAGGCTAAAAAGGTGTCTTTCTGGGCATCCCAGATGTCTCCCTGGGTTCCGAGATAAGCATGTCCCTGCGCTTTAAAAAAGATATCGGCCACGGCCCATTCGATCATTTCATAAATGGCACTAAAGGTCAGTGACCAGATCACAGGGACCAACCAGGCTGCGCGGGATGGGTATTTCAACCAATGTACCCACATCTCACGCAAAGGGTAGGCCAGCAAAAATCCGAACGCAAAATGTACGATCCTGTCGTAATGATTTCTGGATCCGCCTACTTCTTCCTGCAACCAATAACCAAACGGATTTTCAGCATAGGTGTATTTGGAGCCATAAATATGGAGGCAGAAAAATAAAGACAGAAAAAAATAGCCCGGGATGCTAAACTGGTATTTTTTATAGGTTCCGATTAAAAAAATAAGCCCTAAAAAAGTAAGCATGTTCTCAATGATCCAATTATTCATGTCATTGGTGTAGAGAAAGGTATTCACCCAGATTACCAAAAAGACCAGGATAAAAAACCAGAGCCCATAATTTTTAGTGAATGGGGTTCTGGTTGCGGAATTTGTCATGCTTGAAAGATAAACAAAAACCCTGAAGGAGAGCAAGCTCCCTTCAGGGTTCACCCTGATGAGGAATCATTCTCCTTCAGGGTTTACAAGGAACACCTGAAATATCAGGAATTTCGTTTACTCATTGATGATCAGTTTTCCGTTCTGGATTTTCAATTCGCCGGAGCGGATCACATAGTAATAAGCACCCGCAGGCAGGGTGGTCAAACTCAGTTGATTGCTTGCTCCATGCAAAACCACAGTGTGAACTTCCTGTCCTAACGCATTCATTAATACAAATGTTGCGCCTTCGGTCAGGCTTTCTTCCGCAGCTTCGATATGGACAATTCCCTTAGCAGGATTCGGATAGACGCGGATATCGGCGGTTTTTTTGATCGTCCAGAGTCCGGTTTTTAGCGGGGCTGATTTTAACTGAACCTCATCCACGATCAAAACCGACCCAGCCTGTATAGCCAGGGAATCCTCCCAGCGACAGGAATGAAAATCGACTACAAGCGTATCCGGGGCAGGAAATGCACTTATAGGTACTTCGAATTTTTGATAGGTAGCAGATGCATTCAATTCTATCCAATTCCCGTTGATATTTTGTCCATTTTTTCTCACTGAATAGGACACAATCGCCTTGGAAGCCGCTGCCGAAGTGTATTTATACCAGAATACCAGGGTATCGTATTGATTTGTAAACGGATAGCCACCCTGTTGGTTGCAATTGTTACAATTTTCAGGATAATAACCGGTGCTTACAGATGTTGGGTAAGTACGGGTTTGGCCTTGTTCGTTTTCTCCAACCGATGTTTGTAAACGAATGCTGTAACTTCCTTTATAGGCGTCAGTCGATTTATAACTCACCTGGGATTCATCCGACTCGATATGCCAGTCATCCGGTTTTTCATAAACAGTGGTTTCCCACTCTTCAAATGAACCATTCAGGTTGGCCGGTTGGCTGCTCACGCCTGTAAATGACAGGCTGTCAAGTTGCAGCATGCTTCCATTCACAACATTGTCAACCAGCACATTACTGGAGGTAGCCCCGATCATAACCGAATCAGGCGCCAGCAGCAACGGAGGATCGAAAGTAAAATTAAAGAGGGTGTAAGTGCTTTGTGTTCCGGCAATTTTATAAACATAAGTACCGATATTAATGCCGGCTTTGGAGAACGCTACCAATACCAGGGCCGTATCGCCAACAGCCACGTTTGATTTGTAGTAGCCACGCATACCGGTTGCCTGCTGGGAATAAGCGATCCCGCCGTGCCAATCTTCCGGGTTATTATTCGGGTTAGCATTAACTAAATAACCAGGAATGGAATTACCCTGGACACTTACAGAAGTAAGTTTAACCGCAAAAGACCCATGAAAAGCGTCCGTTACTTTTACGCAATTCATGGGAAGATCGCTTCGGAAGGTTTCACGATTTGAGGTTTGAATAAAATACTTCGGATTTTCAACATTTGTTGACTCCCAGTTTTCAAAAGCTCCGTTCGGAATCGAACTTTGCCCAAAAGCACCCAGACTCAGGGCGCCCAAAAACAACGTTAACAGTGCAGTTTTCATAGCTCAGTTTTTTTAGGCTCTGGCAGATTACTCGTTTCCTTTAATCGTGTTAAACCCACTAAAGCACTACAAAATAAAAACGATTTTTATAAATATGCCATGATTTGTATCATAAAAAAGGCTGTATAATCGCTTTCTAATGTGCCAATTGTGGGAAGAACCTAATTTTTATCCACTTCTCAAACTCTACCGCATGAAATACAACAAGGGATAAAACAAGGCAAATTCCAAGATCAAAAACAGGAAGGGCCTGTGTTTTAAAAAGGGTATTCATAAAAGGTAAATAAACCACACCCATCTGAAGGAAAAAAGTCAGCAATACTGCAGCGATCAGTGCCTTATTACTTAAAAGACCCTGTTTAAAAAGAAAGGTGGTATTACTTCGGATAGCCAGTACATGCCCCAATTGGGAAAGGGATAACACTGTAAATACCATGGTTTGCCAATGAGCAGTTCCCTCGTGGAGGGCCCAGGCCTGTGTTGCAAGGGTAACCCCTGCCATCAGCATACCCACCCAAACAATATGTATGCCGGCACCACGTGAAAACAAACTCTCAGATGCAGGAAAAGGGGGGCGTTTCATGCTGCCTACCTCCGCCTTTTCCCTGGCCAGTGCAAGAGCCGGCAATCCATCGGTAACCAGGTTGATCCATAATATCTGTATGGGTAATAAAGGAATGGGCATACCCAGGATCGGCGCGACCAGGATGGTGAGCAACTCCGCACTGTTGCAGGTCAGTACATACTTGACGAACTTGCGGATATTGTCGAAAATGCGGCGCCCTTCTTTTACAGCCTTGACGATGGTCGCAAAATTATCGTCAAGAAGGATAAGATGGGCGGCTTCCTTACTCACATCCGTGCCATTTATACCCATGGCTATTCCAATATTGGCCGCTTTAAGGGAAGGTGCATCATTGACTCCATCCCCTGTCATGGCAACAAAATGCTCCCTGCTTTGAAGTGCCCGGATTATCCTTAATTTTTGCGCCGGAGAAACCCGCGCATAAACCAGGGTTCGTTCAACCTGCGCTAAAAAGCCGTCGTCACTCAACTCAGCGAGTTCAGCTCCGGTCAAAAGCAATCCGCTTTCGTCCATTATGCCTATTTCACGGGCAATATATTCCGCCGTAGCAGGATGGTCGCCCGTGATCATGACGATCGTGATGCCTGCCGCTTTGCATTCTTCTATGGCTTTTTTGACCTCAATACGGGCAGGGTCCACCATCCCGACAAGACCGGCAAAATGCATATCCTTTTCCAGATCATCGGCTTCTTTGATTTCCGGTTTCTGGTCCAGAACCTTGTAAGCATAGGCTAAAACACGAATTCCGGAAGTTGCCCAATCCTCTGACATGGTCTTTAATTGCTCTTTTACCGCTTCGTTATTCAGCGTATGGTGGATGGATTCGCTGGCGCCTTTGGTAATGAGTAAAAACTTGTTGTCCGGATAGCTGTGAACCGTGCTCATGCATTTCCGCTCCGAATCAAAAGGCAGTTCGCCAACACGCTGAAATGTGCTTTGCAGGGATTCAAATTCCTCAAAGGAATGTGCCAATAACATGGCCTCTACCAGGGCTATTTCGGTTGATTCCCCGGTCAGGCTGTTTTCCTTTTTCGCGACTACATCCTGATTCAGGGCCATGGCGGCATGCAAAAAGGGCCATTCACCAAGGGATGGAAGCTCCTCCACCGCAAATTCATTCACCACCCGCATTTTATTCTGGGTCAGGGTGCCCGTTTTGTCGCTGCAGATATAGGTCACTGATCCGAGTGTTTCAACCGCAGGTAATTTCTTGACCAGGGCCTTTTTTCTGGCCAATCTGACAGAACCTCCTGCCAAAGCCACGGTGATAAGCGCAGGAAGGGATTCGGGGATGGCTGCAACTGCCAGGCTGATCGACAACAAAATAAGATGGAAGGCATCTTCTCCGCGCAACAATCCTAAAATTACGATCAGCGCGCAGATCGCTAAAATAATAAAGGACAGTTTTTTACCGAATTTATTCAGGCGTTGTTGCAAAGGGGTAAAAGGCTCTTTTTCATCCAGCATGCCTGCTATTTTACCCAATTCGGTATTCATGCCGGTTGCCACCACAAAGCCTTCTCCCCTTCCATTGGTGATCAGGGTACCTTTGAAGGCCATATTTAGCTGATCCCCGGGACTCAGTTCCGGATCCTTTAAAGGTTCGATGGATTTATCAATAGGATGCGACTCCCCTGTAAGGGAAGATTCATCTATCCTCAGGGCTTTGGCCTCACTCAACCGAATGTCGGCAGGAACAACATTCCCTGCTTCCAGGATAACCTTATCGCCGGGAACAAGTTCAACAGAAGAAAGCGTGCTAATTTTTCCATCGCGTATGACCTGTGTAGTGATGGTGGTCATTTTCCGCAAGGCCTCCATGGATTTGCCGGCACGGAATTCCAGTATAAAACCCACCGTGGCATTTACCAGGAGTATGACAAGGATAATGATGCTATCGGTAATATCGCCCAGGAATATGGCTAAGATGGCCGCTATGGCCAAAATGAGTATCATAAAATCCTTGAACTGAAGAAGAAACAATAACCAGGGCGGCGTTTTTTTCTTTTCAAGAAGTTCATTCCGGCCATATTGCCCGATACGCAAAGCCGCCTCCGCCCCGCTGATACCGTGCGGGGAACTTTTTAATCCGGCTGTAACGTCGTTCAGACTGCTCGTATGAAACTTCATAGTCCGAAGGTAGAGCCATCTGTTCTTAATAGATGACCTTATCTGTTTTATCCATCCACTCCTTTATTAAGGTGTTGGCCCGGGGGAGCGGAATTCGTTCCATTTTAATGGATTGTGGCCGCGACTGCATACCTAATTCGCTGTAAATCACCCGATCATCAAAACCCATTTCGTCAGCGTCTTCCCTGCCTGAAGCAAAAATAACTATTTCTATCCTGGCCCAATAAATCGCTGCCAAACACATGGGACAGGGTTCGCAGGTGCAATAAAGGGTCGCTCCCTTCAGATGAAAATTATTGACCGCTTTGCATGCCGCCTGTATGGCATTTATTTCAGCATGGGCTACCGGGTTATTTGTAGAAAGCACTTCATTGCACCCGGTTCCGATCACCTTGCCATTCAATACCACCACCGCTCCGAAGGGACCGCCTTTATTGGACCGCATGCCATCCGAAGCTAATTCGCACGCCATTTCCAGGAACTTCAGCTCGGCTTCCATATTTATTCTCTCATTCTGAATTA
>JAKFCJ010000191.1:0-26346 GCA_036676705.1 Bacteroidota bacterium | reverse complement strand
GGTATGCTTTCGGAGTAAGTCACAAAAAGGCTGATTTCCAGCTACGCACAAAGTTTTCGCTGAGCCGGGAAGAAATTATTCATTATTACGAAAATGTTTTTATTCTCGGCTCGTGCAAGGGGTTTATTCTTGCCACCTGTAACCGTACAAGTTTTTTCCTCCGGGGTCTCCATCCGAAAACCATTGAGACCTATTTTGCTTCGCAAAAAGCCATTTCAAAGGAAGAGTATGAAGAAATATCTTATCATTTTGAGGACAGAGAAGCGATTCAACACTTTTTTGAAGTGGCTGCCGGTCTTGACTCTCAGATCCCTGGTGATTTTGAGATCATCGGACAAATGAAAAAGGCCACCTGTCTGGCTAAAACCCACGGAGTATTGAATGGTGAAATTGAAAAGCTCATGAATGCGGCAACCTATGCAAGCCGAAGAATTAAAAATGAAACCGAGTTTAGCAGCGGCACTAGCTCGGTGAGTTATGCGGCAGTTCGATTACTTAAAGATGAATTGGCCGATTTTAAGCAAAGTAAATTATTAATACTGGGTCTTGGTGATATGGGTCGTCAGGTACTCGAAAACCTGCTCAAACATAAGGCAGCAGAAACGATTTGGGTAGCAAACCGGAGCGAAGAAAAATCCCTCCTCTTTGCCAGGGAATATGGGGTTAGGGTACTGGTCTTTGATAAGTGGAAAAATGCGCTGGCAGACTTTGATGCTATGGTGAATGCTGCCTCATCACCATGTCTATTGCTTGATAATGACGAAATTGAGAAAACACTTGCTCCTTCCTTGTTTTTAGATTTGGCAATGCCTGCTGCCTTGGGAAATACCAAGGGAAATAAAAGGGTATACCACGTGGACGAAATAAGTGCTTATATCCTTGGTAGCATAAACAATAGACGCAAAGAAATACCGAAAGCTCAGGGAATTGTAGCGGAGGTCATAAACGAGTTTTATGCCTGGCAAACTGCACGGTTGGCATCCCCATACGTAAATGCAATCGGCGCAGAGTTTGAACGCCGGCATAGTGCCAAACAGTTAGTGAATTCGGTGAGTTTTTATCAACGAAAACGACTACAGGCCCGCCTGTTTCAATCCATCAAACAAGATCCACAAAAGCTTACCTGGCTAAAAATCTGGATCACTAATTCTGTGGCCTAATGACAATCCGCATCGGAACCCGTACCAGCGCCCTGGCCATTTGGCAGGCAGAATATGTTCAAAAGGTTTTGGGCTCACTTCTCAGTGAAATTGTTGGGATAAGTACAAAAGGAGATCAGGACCAAAACACCCCCTTGCATCAATTAGGACAAACCGGAGTGTTCACTAAGGCCATTGACCAATCCCTGTTGGAGGGCAAAATAGATATAGGGGTACATTCTTTAAAAGACTATCCGACGCAGATTCCCGATGGTCTTGCACTTATTGCCGTTCTGGAACGGGATGAATACCACGATGTTTTCATCCCTTCCGAAACACCCGACGACGATTTTTTTGTAAGAAACCTCCTTATCGCCTCGGGTAGTCCCAGAAGAAGGGCTCAATGGCTGGCCCGGTATCCCAACCACAGCTTCACCGAACTCCGTGGCAATATGCACACCCGTCTGGAGCGCATGACATTGATGGATGGTGGAATCGTATCCAAAGCCGGACTTACCCGCCTGGGTATACTACCGAAGAATCACATCACCCTCGACTGGATGATCCCTGCCCCGGCACAGGGAATTATGGCTATTGTCGGGAGATCAGATGATCGTCGAATACAGGACCTCCTCCTACCGGTCAATCATCTTCCAAGCTTTCAGTCTGCCACCATTGAACGCGCTTTTATGGCTGAAATTGAGGCCGGCTGCTCTGCGCCGCTCGGGGCACTTGCAGAATACCGAGGGGATCACTTTTTATATAGTGGAATATTGACCAGTCTGGATGGGAAAGAACTTGTACGAACGGAAAAAAGGATACCCCTGGCTAACTGGAGAGAAGCCGGTCAAATGATTGCCCAGGAAGTGATGACCAATGGGGGTCAGGAAATAATGAAATCCCTTAGAAATCAGTAGCATGAAAATTCTTATAACCAAAAGATCTTCGCCCGAATTTTCCGCCCTGTTAAACCGGGCGGAGGTTTTTTTGGATTTTAAAGAAGTCTTGGAAATTATTCCGTTGCAGGTTCGTTATCCTGAGCTATCGGGATACGGAGTGATTAGCAGTGCGAATGCGATTATTGCCATTCAGGAAAACCCGATTTCAAGCTTACCGGGAATCATGTTTTGCGTAGGACAGAAATCAGCATCTCGTTTAAGCGAACTCGGGTACAAGGGAACAATTCATGTATATTCACGTATAAGTCAGTTGTGTAAGGAACTTTTTTGTCAAAAGCCCGGATCGATTCACTATTTCTGTGGTGTATCCCACCGCCATGACCTTTCTAATGCGGCAAAAGCACACACTGAATTTGTCCTAAATACCTATTTCTGCTACAAAAGCTATCAACTCTTCCCAAAATTAAGTGATACGGATTATGATGCTATATGCATATTTAGTCCCCGTGCGGCCGAAAGCTTGTTTGAAAGGAACCAATTTTCTTCTGATCAAAAGTATTACTGCATTGGTCCCGTTACTGCTGAAACTGTCCAATCTTACGGATATACAAATATCACATACCTCAATAACCCCAGTTTAACGGAGATGGCCCGAACCATTTTAAAAGAAAGCTATGCTTAAAAACGATTTATTCCTCAGAACCCTCCGCGGAGAATTAACCGAACGCCCACCTGTGTGGTTCATGCGTCAGGCTGGTCGCTATTTGCCTGATTATATGAAACTCAAAGAAAAATATTCCTTCTTTGATCGTGTCCGTCAACCCGAACTTGCTGCGGCAATTACCGTAATGCCGGTAAACCAGATCGGTGTTGATGCTGCTATTCTGTTTTCCGATAT
The DNA here is from genome assembly GCA_036676705.1 of Bacteroidota bacterium. GTDB lineage: Bacteria > Bacteroidota > Bacteroidia > UBA8524 > UBA8524 > UBA8524. The sequence goes on along the minus strand of JAKFCJ010000191.1, from coordinate 23,410 downwards.
CCTCGTTATTGCGCAGGCATTGGGTATGGATGTACAAATGTTGGAAGGAAAAGGGCCTGTTTTGCCTAAACCGATAAGAACACATGCTGATGTGCTGGCACTTCGTCCACAAGACACCCAAACTGAGTTGGCCTATGCAATTCCTGCGATCCATGCGGTGAAAGATGCACTTTCTGAACGAGTTCCCTTGATTGGATTCTGCGGTTCTCCGTGGACCCTGCTCTGTTATATGGTAGAAGGAAAAGGGTCAAAGGACTTCTCTATCGCAAAACAATTCTGCGCAGAAAATCCCGCTCTGGCCCATCAACTCCTTGATAAAATTACCGAAGCTAGTATCACCTACCTCAAAATGCAGGTCATTGCCGGAGTGAACACGGTGCAGCTCTTCGACAGTTGGGGCGGATTGTTGAGTCCGGATTGGTACAGTCGCTTTTCTCTGCCGTATCTTCAAAAATTAACGAACGCCATCCGGGAAGAAGTTCCTGTAATACTCTTTGCCAAGGGTGCCTGGTTCGCTTTGAAGGATTTAAGCAATACTGGAGCATCAGCTCTTGGACTTGATTGGACTACTCCTGCAGCCTTTGCCCGTGATGTTTGTGGACCCGATACTGTATTTCAGGGAAATCTCGATCCTTCCATCCTGCTGGCTGATGTAAAAACAGTTCAGGCAGAAACCCTGAAGATGATTAAGAGTTTTGGTCATGCGAAACATATCGTTAACCTTGGTCATGGGGTATTACCTCAAACCCCGGTTGATTCTGCGAAAGCCTTTGTAGAAACAGCGAAAGCCTTTGAATATGGACGTACAGCAAACCTTTGAAAATTATATTCATCGCTTACAGGATGAAATTTGCGCGAAACTTGAAGAAGCAGACGGGAAGGCTCATTTTCTGGAAGATAAATGGGAGAGAGCTGATGGCGGGGGAGGTAGAACCAGAGTGCTGAGCGGAGGCAAGGTCTTTGAAAAAGCCGGGGTTAACACTTCTGTGGTGTATGGATTACTGCCTGACATACTCAAAAAAGAAGTTCCTGCCCAGGCGCGCCGTTTTTACGCCTGTGGAATTTCGCTCGTCATCCATCCTTTCAACCCCATGGTGCCGACTACCCATGCCAATTACCGCTATTTTATGGTTATGGATGAAGTAGGGAATAAGGTGGATGAGTGGTTTGGAGGAGGTGCCGACCTTACTCCGTATTACCTGTTTGAAGCGGATGCTCATCATTTTCATCAGGAACAAAAAAAGGCATGCGATACCTTGTCGCCCGTAACTTATGACCGTTTTAAGGAATGGTGTGACACCTACTTTTATAATAGCCACCGTGAAGAGGGAAGGGGAATCGGCGGAATTTTCTATGATCACCTCAGACCGCATTCCATCCCAGAAGCAGCTACGCTCCTTAATTTTGCGATGTCCGCAGGAAATGCCTTTCTTCCGGCTTATTTACCCATTGTAGAAAAAAGGAAAATCCTCCCTTTTACATCGGAGCAAAAACACTGGCAGGAAATCCGTCGAGGGCGTTATGTGGAGTTTAACCTGATCCATGACAGAGGAACCTTATTCGGACTCAAATCAGGAGGAAGAACAGAATCTATTTTAATGAGCCTGCCACCCACAGTTTGCTGGGAATACCGTCATGAGCCTGAGCCGGGTTCTGAGGAAGCTAAATTGATCGAAGCACTAGTGAGCCCAAAAAATTGGTTAAATGAAACCCATGCACTTTCCATATAATCGACCGAGAATACTTCGAGCCAATGCAGTCATTCGCGCTATGGTTGCGGAATCTCAATTGTCGCCTGCCGACTTCATTGCTCCTTTATTTATCATTGAAGGAATGGGTATTAAAGAGGAAATCTCCTCGATGCCTGGCTACTATCGTTACAGTTTAGACACCCTTTCAAAAGAACTTGATGACCTTGTAGCCTGCGGTATTTCCTCGGTTCTTCTCTTCGTTAAAGTTCCGGATGAATTGAAAGATAATACCGGAAAAGAGGCGCTCAACCCGGAAGGACTCATGCAAAGAAGCATACGTTTTATCAAATCCTCCTATCCTGCATTGCTCGTTATGACCGATGTGGCCCTCGACCCATACTCTGAATTTGGACATGACGGCCTGGTTAAGGATGAAACGATTGTTAACGATGAAACTGTGGCTGTATTAGCGGAAATGGCGTTAAGCCATGTTCAGGCAGGCGCCGATTGGGTTGCCCCTTCAGATATGATGGACGGGCGCATATCCGCTATTCGTCAGCGGCTGAATGAAGCCGGATTTGACAAGGCAGGAATTTTGGCCTATAGCGCAAAATATGCCAGCCATTTATACGGGCCTTTCCGTGACGCATTGGATTCTGCTCCTGGTTTTGGAAATAAAAAGACCTACCAGATGGATTTCCGGAATGGAAAAGAGGCTGTGAAGGAAGCCATGATGGATGAGCGGGAAGGAGCAGATATGTTGATGGTAAAACCGGGAAGTTTTTATCTCGACATCGTTTATCGGCTAAGCCAAAGCTGTCACTTACCCATTGCCGTATACCAGGTTTCAGGTGAATACGCCATGATACAAGCGGCCGCACAAAAAGAGTGGATTCAACGGGATGAGGTAATGATGGAAGCTTTGATGTCTTTTAAACGAGCAGGGGCCAAAGTCATTCTAACCTATTTCGCCAAAGAAGCTGCCAAAATCCTAAATAAAGAACATCATGCTACAAAACCAAACCAATAGCCAGCGCCTTTTCGAAAGATCCAAAGCCCTAATCCCTGGTGGGGTCAACTCTCCGGTACGGGCCTTTGGTTCGGTAGGCGGTGAGCCTGTTTTTATCCGCAAAGCCAAAGGAGCCTATTTGTATGATGCAGACGACCGATCGTATGTCGATTTTATAAATAGCTGGGGACCGATGATTCTTGGTCATGCTTTTACTCCGGTACTTGAAGCGGTTCAGAATTGCCTTGAAGAGGGTTTTTCTTTTGGTGCCCCTACGGAACAAGAATATGAAATGGCCGTTCAAATCAACAAAATGGCCCCCTGGGTAGAGCAAGTGCGTTTGGTAAGTTCGGGTACTGAAGCCTGTTTGAGCGCATTGCGACTAGCCAGAGGATTTACAGGAAGAAACAAGTTCATCAAGTTTGCCGGCTGTTACCATGGTCATGCTGATCCGTTTTTGGTGAAAGCTGGTAGCGGGGTCATGAGTTTTGGCATTCCCGGAAGTGCAGGCGTTCCTGAGGGCGCTACTCAGGACACCCTGATAGCTGAATTTAATGATACAGAAGGGGTTGAAAACCTCTTTAAAAAGCATGGCAGTACTTTAGCAGCAGTAATTATCGAACCCGTGGCAGGCAATATGGGATGTATCCTTCCCGAAAAAGGCTTTCTCGAAAACCTGCGACGTCTCTGTACGGAATTTGGGACTGTTTTAATTTTTGATGAAGTAATGACCGGTTTTCGTCTGGCCAGAGGGGGTGCAGCAGAGGTTTACACTGTCATCCCTGATCTGGTAACTTATGGAAAGGTAATTGGCGGCGGGATGCCGGTTGGAGCCTTTGGTGGAAGAAAAGACATCATGCAGCATCTGGCCCCGATTGGCAAAGTTTACCAGGCTGGTACCCTGTCGGGAAATCCGGTTGCCGTGAGCTGCGGACTGGCCACACTGCGTTATCTGGATCAGCACCCGCAAATTTATGGTCAGCTCGAGCAGAGTAGTTTGCGCATCGCAGAAATACTTGATTCCAAATTTAAAGCAGGTAAAGAAACCTATTGCATCAACCGCATCGGCTCTATGATCAGTATCCATTTTGGTACCGATAAACTCCAAAACTACAGCCAGGCATTGGCTGCGAAAAATGAAGTTTTTAACAGGCTCTTCCATCACCTCTTGGTGCGTGGGATATACCTTCCCCCATCTGCTTTTGAAACATGGTTTATTTCTGCTGCCCTCGGAGAGCGGCAGTTTTTGGAGTTGAAGAAGGCATTATTGGACTTTTAGAAAGGTTATATTCGTATGAAGCTATTTGGTGGAACGAAAAAAATGCCCATCGGATTTTGATAATCCCTGATGAAGACAAACGGTTGGTAAGCATATGAAATCTGACAATAAAATAATTGGTGCTGGGCTCATAACAGCAATTTCAGCTTCGCTTTGTTGTATCACGCCGATTTTGACTCTTTTTGCCGGATCAATCGGACTTACGTCAACTTTTTCCTGGCTCGAACCATTTAGACCCTATTTTATAGGGTTGACTATATTAGTTCTTGGATTCGCATGGTATCGAAAATTAAAGCCTGTGAATCAGGTTGACTGTGCCTGCGAAACAAAAAATGCTCCTAATTTTACTCAGAGTAAAGTTTTTTTAGGAATTGTGACCGTAACTGCGGGACTGATATTGACTTTTCCTATATATGCGTCCCTTTTTTACCCAAAATCACAAAATCAGGTTATCCTAATCAAAGAGTCGAACTTTGAGTCTGTTGAGTTTGTTGTTGGAGGAATGACCTGTGTCGCATGCCAGGAACATATTATTCACGAAGTGAACAAACTTCCTGGAATTATCAAGTCTGTAGTCTCATACGAGCAGGGAAATGCAATAATAGAATTTGATAATTCCAAAACCACGAACGAAGCAATTGAAAAAGCTATCGTTGCAACTGGATATTCTGTTATTAATAAAGTGGCAAAATAAAATGGTAATTCAATTTAAATCGACAATCACTTGCCCAAATTGCGGATACCAAAAAGAAGAAACTATGCCGGAACATGCCTGCCAATATTTTTATGAATGTGAAGCCTGCAAAAGCGTTCTTATTCCCAAGGTAGGTGACTGCTGTGTTTATTGCAGTCATGGAACAGTTAAATGTCCTCCGATTCAACAAGGCAAGGGGTGTTAATTTAGGTATTCATGTAGATGAATTGAATCTGTAGTATTCACCTTTTTCACCCGAATCAAAGTCGCGCTTGCTCTACAATGAGACAGCCCCTTTTCTTTTTTTTCATTTATGGTTCCCAGATTTCTCTATTCACAAAATCAACTCCATCGCCTTATCCAATTCATTACTTCCCACCTTCGCATAACGCTGGGTCTCCTGAATAGTGGAATGCCCCAAAATGGCACTTACATATTCAATTCGGATGCCCTTGCTTAAAGCAAGAGTAGCGAAAGTATGACGAGACATATGGAAGTGTAATCTCTTGCTCCATTCCAGCTTGGTAGCGATCAACTTGAGACTTTTATTGACCAGCGTGTTATAGGAACTTATGGCATTATATAAACGGGCCTCGTTGTAATGTTCTTTACCGCTGAGAAAAGGGAAGAGAAAACCGTCAGTCTTATCGGTTTTTAGGGCATGCAATATTTTTATTGCGGGTTCGGGCAAGGCGAAACTCATCTGTTTGTTGGTCTTTCTCATCACCAGGTAAATCCGGCCATCTTTGATCTGGTTATGTTTCAATGTAAGCAGATCGGAAATGCGGATACCGCCTCCGTAGGCTGCAAAAAGAAAAAGTTGCTGATGCAGGTATTGCTGGCTGGATTTGTCAATTTCCAGTTCTTTAAATGCCGTGAGTTCGGTTTCGCTCAGATACTGAATATTTGTGCCTTCTTTTTTAAGCTTAAACTGGGTAAATGGGTTTTTCGTGACCTCGATATCCCCTCGGCGCACAGCTTCATTCATTAAGGCTCTTAGCACTTTTGTGGAGGAATGAACCGTGTTAACCTGGTTGTTGAGTTGTTTGATCAGATAATATTCAAACCCCTCCAGCCAGGCATAATTGATCTCATGGAGGGTGAGTTCCTTGTTGTCCATGTACGTATTGATTTTGTTCAATACCACCTTGTAACGCTTTGAAGTGCCGATGTTGTTGGTTTGATTAAGCACCTGGACTTTTTCTTTTAATAGCTCCTGTACCGTCTTTGCCTTTTTCGGGGTTAAGGTTTCTTTAATCCCTTTTGCTGAAACATTGCGATTTTCCACTATCGTTTTTAGCAAGTTTTCTTCGGCTTTTTGAAGGAGCTGTTCAAGATTTGCATTGAACCGAACGGAATTAGGATGCGAGCGATTAACCCGTCCTCGATTTTTATCCCACTCGGCAGCCTTTACCTTGAGCCCAACACTTTGAAGACTTATTTTTCGTTCGCGGGTTATTCGAAGGAAGAGGGGAGATTTACCATGCCGGTCTTTTTTGTCTTCCCTGATCACAAATTGAAAGGTGATTCCTTTTGTATTGAATGGCTGTGGTGTTGTCATTTTTCGTACCTTTTACGCGTGATGAATACGAATCTGCACCCGTATTTTGGTCAAACATAATGGTAAAACACTTTCCGCTTTTGGCTGCGTCCATCCTGCGTCATTTGCTGTGGAAAACCTTGGAGAAACTAGTGCTGCAACCAGTTTGACAGCGAGTCCCAAACGATGAATACGGCCAGGGTTATACCCAGAGGGATCACAAAAACAGAGCGGAGAAACAGAGCGAAGAGCGATGGTTCTTCGCTTTTTTGGTTTTAAGGCGAAGTCTCATAATCCAGGCAAAGTCTGCAGTCGGGATATCACAAGCGTGATGACCCTCATAATTCTAACTCTGACTGCATTTGTATTTACAATTATTTTTTCGTATAACTTTGTAATACAACCAATTGACCTATGAAAACCATCTCTACCTCAGGAAAAACGCTGCGCTTTTTCTTCCTTTTAAGCACGATTTCATTGCTTATCGTTTCCTGTGAAAAACAGGACAAAACAGATGAAGATTCACCTTGCGGTGCTTCCCAATTGTGGTTTGCCAACTATGATGTGGAAGCTGATATTGTGTGGGAGGAGCTTTTCGGGAACCTTCGTACCATCGAATATGGATTGAACGGTGAGCCGGAAGATATTTGTCGTGACGAGCATGTTATTTTGGACTACCTTGTGGAGACTTACGGAGATACGGCTCTACCAAATCTGCTTGTCAGGGGTAAATCTTCCTGGGGATCGTTTGGCCATAATAAGTCGCTAAGTTGGGTTGAGGATAGCGATCCATCGTATTTTGGTTATGATGAGGTTGGATTGACCCAGGGTTTTGAAGAAGATGAGCCGGGTTATATTGATCTGAATATTGAATTCACTTTCCCTACTACTGGCTCACTGGCGGGCGACAAGCAATGGCTGAAGGATCATATCAAGTATATAAGGGCTTCATGTAGTTACCAAAAGAAGAAGTGAGCCTTCCCTCCCAAAAATCCTCCCTACCTCTTAAAGCGCCTCGACCCTTTTCCTCATTTCCTCCATAAGATCGGCTGTTTCAATACCAAAAACAGGCAATCCTTTCGGGTCCAGGAATCCGATCTGCACCAGCACACTGGCCTGGTCCCAATAGATATGCTCGTGGGTGACTTTTCCTTCTTTGAAGCCAACGATCACCACCAATGGCACCTCCACCCGCTTTCCGGTAGGAGGGATATTGGGCAGCATCCAGCCGACCTCGGTGGTATGGGTGAATTTAAAAATGATCTCATCCACCATCTGGTGCTGGTCGATGGTTTGGGATACCCGGACCATCTCCACATCAGGCGGGAAAAATTTATTGAAGGGGATCAGGCTGCCATAAAAATTACGAACACCTTCTTTGCCTGCTCCACCTATCAAAGTCGGAATATTGTTCAGGTGGGGGTTATCGGTCATGGTTGCCAGCGTGGTATCCAGATCCCCGCGGATCTCCGCATCTATATGGGCCTGGAATTGTTCGGTAATGGAAATTTGCTCCGGTGTAAGCGTTTTTTTCATGGTATTCTTATTAATCTCCTTATTTCTTCATCTCCTCACCCCTTCATTACCAGCCACAAGTCCTCCTTACCTCCCTACTTCCATACCTCCTTACTCTAACGCAAGATCCGTCGTCGCCACCGCCACAATTTTCCCGTTCACAACCACAGGAACCGACCGCGTCTTCATCCAGATTTCCCCGCCACCGGCATCGAAATAAGGGTCCGTCCAAACAGATTTCTGTTCATCGATCGGCCGGCGTAACCAGGATTGTTCATCGATGTGGTAGGCCGTGTCGGCAAGGTCTTTATAGGCCAGGGTATCGTTTAATCGGTACCAATAGGGGCTGTAATAGGCTTTTGATGTGCTGTCCAACAAGGTAACCGTAGCACCGAAAAAAGAAACAGGCTGGAGACCCAGGTAAGTTTTTACCCGATCCGAGATATCTTCGGATGTAGGCGGATTCGCAACAAGGTCAGCAACAAAGGCGTCGAGGGCAGTTTCAATTTTTTGTTCCTCAGTGGGAGGAGGGAGTAGAATGTCCTCTTCCTTACAGGATGAAACAAGCAGAATAAAGGAGCCTATAACAAGGGCGCCAAGAAGAGGAAGTGTTTTTTTCATTTTTATGAAGATCAGTCGGTTGCAGGAAGGGGAACTGTATGTTTCTGATATTCAATGATACCGATTTTTTGTTAACAGTTTTCCGTGTTTTGGAATTTGGATTTTGGAATTTGGATTTTGGAACTTTGCCTCAGCATCTTTCTAACTAAAAGTCACCATACCTCCTCAAAACCCGCATCGCCCTCAGCGTATTCCACCGACTTGGTTTCCCGGCCTGTTCCATCTCAAAATGAGTTTGTCCCGGGTGTTTGGAAGGGAGTTTCCACAGCCCTTCTTTTGTTCTTTTGCTGAGGATCATATCCAGTGCGTCCTGCATACGGGGATCATAGGCAATACCGGCAAATTGAAAGTAGTCGAGCGCCCTCAGAATGTCGTAATACCAACGACCGGGGTAATACAATCTAAGAAAATTCGGATGAATGACCGCGCCTGTCTTATCCGAACGAAATAACCTGTGTTTTATAAGGAATTCCTCAGATCCTCTTTTTGCCCGGAGCAATTCTTCAAGCCGGTAGGTATACCCATTCCGCTCGTATTCTAAAATGCCCTCCAGGACTGAAAGGGTGGTATGCATGGAACTGTGAATGGCCCCTTTGCCGTTGGAATCACAATTGAATCCGCCATCTTTCATTTCTTCCTTTAGCAGAAGATCGATCACCGACAGCAGGTCTTTTTCAGGAACATGGAAATAGGATGCATAATTCAGGACCATTCCATTAACGCAGACGTCTGACTTTTTATTCATGCCGAACGGACCAATACCCCCGTCGGGTCCTTTTTCTTCTTTAAAAATGTGAGCCAGGGAGTCTTTGACGGCCTTTTGGTCCGGCGAAATTTGGAGGTTTTTTATGTCAAGCAAGGTATAGTGGGTAGAGATCCATTTGGGCTGGTAAAAACGCAGTCCCCAGTGGCCGTTGGGATGGCGCCTGGACAAGAATTCCAAACCCCAGCCTTCCTTTTCAATTCTTTTCCTGAGTCCGGGTTTTTCGGTGTCCAGCAAGTCCCGCCAGGTCTGGTATTGGAGGGAAACATCGCCTTCGAGGAGCCAGGATATAATTTGTTTATCGGTCATGTCAGGGTTTATCTCTTCCTATAAAACGTTGTTTGCCGAGTAAAAAATTGATCGCTTTTATCACGTTCCTCTCCACACTTTCCTCCGTTTTCAAAAAAGATAAATACCTGACAATTTCCAATTGGAGTGAAGGGCGTAAAGCATCGAATATTTTTTTGGCTTCCTTGTTTTCCTTCAGGGCCTTAATGAATTTAGGATGCGGGGCTATGACCCTTTTTTCGGGATCAAAACGGATCTCGAAATTTGCCCGGTCGCCTACCTCTTTTTTCGCCGCTTTCCGCATGGGGGTGTTCAGGTACAAACGCCAGTGGCCGGCATATTTGACCAGGGTTTGAGGGAATTCATGTCCCTCTATTTTTATTTTTACGGGGATCTTTCCCTTGTTTTTATTGGCCTGGATAAAAAGGACTTCTAAAACCTCTTCAGGCAGATAAACAAAGGGATTGACCCCGATCTGTTCAATTTCTGCTGAAAAGGGTTTGGCTACCTGATCCATCATTTTCTATTTTAAAAGGCAAGATTACTGCTCTAGAATATCCTCTTTTTTAATCCACCCATAAATATGAGTTGGCTGTTCCAAAAAAGTTTGAAAATCGCAGCTGTCTGGTTCATTTCGTGCATCCATCAATACAAAATACCACCAGCCGGTTGAATCTTGTTTGCTCCCAAATGCTGTTCCGTAACTTCCTTTCTTGTACAAGCCGATAATGTTACCGTTATTTCCCCAGGCAGGATTTTCTACACCTTCAAATTCAATGGATTCACTCCTTAGGCGGGCATTATCTTTCTTTACCAGGAATGACTTTGGGCGCCTGAATTGATCTTTAACCAATTCGGTGCTTCGCAGATAGCCTATCGTATTGATCTTCTGAACGGCAGGAATAGATTCTCCGAAAGAAACCGAATAGGTGTACTCTACGATTTGCGGATCTGCACAACATCCAGGATTGGCCAGGGTAAAATAGGCCATCTTATCTTCACTGAAGGTTAACGAGGTAATCTTCTGATAGCCTGTAAATATACGTTTGAACCCGATACTGTCTTGCAAAAAGAAATGAAGCACGGTCGGCTCCCCGCCAGATGGTCCCTGATAAGCAAGGTCAGGAAGGCCGTCGTTGTTTAGGTCGATGGAATAAAAATGCCGGATCAGATCCTGGGGTGAAACTTGAGTGGATGAGATCCATTCTAGGCTGTCAGCATAATCAGCTAAAAACCTGACTATTAAAGCGGTGTCTTTAATTGGGGCTGCATCTTCCAGTCTTGTTCCAAGGGTCTGGAAAGAAGTTTCTGCAATGTGCTCTAATAGGTCCTTACGTTCAAAATAGGCATCAAGTAATTCTTGTTCGCTCAATGGAACAGACGCATCGGGCTTCTTTTCATTTTGGCTGCAGGCGAAGAAGACAAAGGCAATTACGGCAATTAATAGGGTTGATTTCACTTTGATATATTTAAATTATTCATATCACAGATTTAAGAAATAGCTAGTATTCGTCAGTATCCTTAAGTTCAGCTATAAATGCATCGAAAGAATCACAAACCAATGTCCTTTCACCTGTTTCATCAATCCAATAAACCTTTCCCAGGTCTTCCCCCCGACCTACAAAGGCAAAGGTTGTCCCTGAACTATCGCAAAAGGGGAACAAGTCGGTCAGATGCTTGTGGGTTGGGCTTGTTTGATACACTCTTACCATCTTTTCAAGATCCAGTGAGAGGTGACCAAGGGGAAAAAACAAAATACTGAACCCTCTGAAATATTCACGTTCCGGGTAGCCTCCATTATATTCTAGTATAATGGAACGGTAAGATTTAGGGACTTTCATGTTCCATTTAGTCAGGAATCGATCGAATTCCGACTCCGTAATACTGGGTTCAGATAAAGTAAATTTCACGGCTTTGATCTATGCAGCAAGCGCCTTCTCCAACGCCCTTTTTAATTCCTCCGGCTCCGCGCTTCCAAGCATAAACGATTTCATTTTGCCATCACGCAGGTAGCTTATTTCTACAGCATCACGACTGTGGATATTATAAAGCATTCCCTTTGGGGTTATGCGAATGCCAATTCCATAATACCAGGGTGTTCGGATAATTTTTGCTTCAACAAGGGAGTCGATGGTAAAACGAAAGCGGATCAAACCGATCCCATAGATCAGCCGGATCGTATTTCCATCTATTTCGGTCTTTAGCTGGTAAAACATGGCCAGGATAACTACAAACAGGCCCGACATGATCAGAAAAAGGGAAAAAGGCGGCGGATTATTTCCCCATTCATAATCGTTAAACAGATACATGAGAATGATCCCGGGAATAAAAGTCAGGATGGCGAACCAGCCGATTTGTGAATTTTTATAGGTCATTGGGCGATTGGATAAAGTTAGCTTAGGGTTACGTTCATTATCTTCCTATTTGTAGTCAATCATCAATTCACCGTGGGCCGCTAAAATAGCTGACTTAATCTCGGACCAGGTGATAGTGTCCATCATTACCGGACTCGTCTGGTTCTCAGCATCTTCAAAATAGATTAAACTCTTGATAGCCAAATATATGGAGGCTTCACTATATTTCTGTGTATAGAATCCCAAAATTGTTTTGATCGGGTATCTTTTCATCAGGAAAAACAGATCAATAAAATCCTTTTTGCTGCCCCTTCCTGTTATTGCAGAAATTTTCATGGCAGCAATATCCTTGTCACTGGCCAACCTGAGTCCATCTTCCACTATCGGTTCTTCCAGCCATGGGTAGGGGTAATTAACAAAATCTATTTTTACCCCATCAAGCAGAAATACGTGAATCGATTTTGACGTATTCAATACCTGGACCTTGCCAATATTTTTTAGCTCAGTTGTAATTTCTTCGGCAGATAAAGTGAGATTGCCAAAAAAGTCGAGGTCAATAGATTGCCTGTGGCCGTACTGTAAAGCCAAAGAAGTTCCCCCGACTAACAACAGATCCCTGAATTGTTCATTCGCTTGAATGAGCTTCAGAAATCCCAGTGTTTCGGCTGTAACTGTTTTGTAGTGTAACAACGAAATGCGCTTTTAGGTTCACCACTGAGCGTGGCAATAAAATTTAAACTTACATCATCCAATGACCTCAGCTCCTTAGCTCTTTCTGTGATTTCAGGAAAGCCCAAAGTTCTGTTTAATTGAATCCAGTCCTCGATCAACCCCTGCTCCAATACCCGGCCTACCAACCATGTTTTGTTCTGGGACAAATCAAGTTCTGCCTCATTTACATCCCAAAATAAATGTTTAGAAAAATTTTCCTTTTGGAGTTCTTGCATGAGACGTAATAAGGTGTCCCAAAGTTAGCAAATTCGCCATAGTCTCCAAGACACTTCAGTTAAACCCTTCATCTCCTCACCCCCTTATCTCCTCATCGGGCAAATCGATAAACCATAGACTATTGTATCGCCTTACCATCCAATGCCTGAAAATGCTCGAGCTTATGCAAAAACAAACTCGCCATCAATCCGGCCCTGGAACTGGCCTCATCGGCAACAGGACCTTCAAACTGCTCCAGGTTGCTGCGAAAAAGGTAAAGCCACTGCCCGAAATGTTCCGCCCCGATCGGCATTTTGGCGTGAGGGGGAAAAGGACGGCCATCGTAGGTATGCGTTCCTAATAAGATAGTCTCCCAAAAACGGTACATCTTTTCCAGGTGCTCAGGCCAACGGTCCTGTATCACATCAGTGAAAATAGGCCCCAGCAGTTTATCCTCCCGAACCCGGGCATAAAAGCTGTCGACCATCTGTATAATATCTTCCCTGCTGCTAATATCCTGCTTGTTCATGCGCGTTTGAGTATGCTTTGCCCGGAATCGAGTCGCTCGGAGAGGTGTACCAATGTGGTTTCTTCCAGCATAATTTTAAGTTCGTCCCGGATCTTTTTAAAACTGTCGTGGAAAGGACAGGGATTTTTTTCCGAACACTGCTTAAGACCCAGGCCACAGCCCAAATACACGGAATCTCCATCCACACAGTGTACAATGTCCTTTAAAGTGATGCCAACAATGCGTGCCGGACTGAGCCGAAACCCACCATGGGCACCTTTTACGGAATCAAGCAAATTGGCTTTTACCAGCATTTGCAGCACTTTTGAAGTAAAAGAAGGGGGGGAGTCGATCCCTGTGGCTATCTCGGTCAGTGAAACCGTCCTTCCCAGTTTACTCTCTTTGGCGATCAGGACCATTGCGCGAATGGCGTACTCACAGGCTTTTGAAAACATCGTTTCGGTATGACAAAGGTAATTTATTCTTTAATTCGGACAAAATTGTCCGGATAAGGTATTTTTGCTCCATGGATCAGCATGAGCTTCATCAATACAAGAAAGAACTGCGCCAAAAAATGCGCGCACAACGGGATGCCCTGGATAAAGAATGGAAAAGGGCCTATGACAGCCGGATGAACGAATACCTGATCGACCTGGCAGAAGCAAAAAAGGCAAAAACCATCCATACCTACCTGCCCATTGGCAGCGAGATCGATATCCAGCCCGCCATCGATCACTGGCTGGCTGAGGGGATCCGCCTCATTTGCCCGAAGGCGCTTCCTGCACGTAAGCTGAGTCACCACCAGCTTGTATCCATGGAAAAACTTGAAAAAGGGTATTTTGGAACCAAACATCCCGATGGACCTGCCCTGGAAATCCTGCAGCAGGATTTGATCCTCGTGCCCGGTCTTGCCTTTGATGCCGCCAATAACCGACTGGGCTACGGGTCGGGGTATTATGATGCGTTTTTGCGTGAGGAAAAGTTGGCCCATACTGCCGGACTCGCTTACCCCTTCCAGTTCATTGATGAAGTTCCCGTGACCCAATGGGATACCCTTTTAAAGGAAATTATCTGCCTGCCAATGTAATTTTTGGCATATTTGCCTTATGATCAAAAACCGCTACGGGAATTATGTGCAGCTTTTTGGAGCGTGCCTGATACTCGCAGCGGTTTTCCTTTTTTATTCCTTTCCGCTGATCCTGAAATGGCAGGAGCAGATCATCGGACTGGATACCCTTTTTGCGGATACCCCGCAGATCCTGTCCAACCTCTACCTCTTTGAAAAGGGCTGGGAATCAGGAAACCTCTGGTATACCCATGAAGTATTTTACCCGGTAGGAGCCAGTACCCTGATGCACGGATTTACTCCCGGAATGGGATTGCTTTTTCACATTTCGGGAATGGAGCCCTTTGCCTTTTTAAACACATTCACGCTGCTTTGTTTTGTTCTCGGCGGACTCGGCGCCTTCCAGCTTGCCAAACGGTTTAATCCCGGTTTTTTCCCGGCCCTGCTGGTGGGTTTTGTGTATAGTTTTTCCTGCTTCCACCTGGCCCAATGGCAGGATCATTACTGGTATATCCTCAATTTTACCCTTCCCTGGTACTTGCTCTGTTTCCCATCGGTTTTCGATTATCCGCCCCATGGATTATTTCGGTTGAAGTCATGGAAAGCCCTGGTAATCTGTTTTTTACTCGGGATCATTTCTGCCTCACTCGACTATTACACCACCTTTTTTCTGATCTATCTGAGCGTTTTTTATATGCTCTGGAAACGCTTTTTGAGCCGTTTAAGCTGGTCGGCAGCCCTTTGGAAAAAGACAGGCATGGCTTTTTTACTGATTTTCGGCTGTTCTTTATTGATCGATGTGTTGCGCAGGGCAGGATGGAACGATAACCACGGATTTTATTGGAGCGGTGACCTGGCCGGACTCTTTATCCCGCAGAACAACCGGATATATGGAAATTTGTTTGATCATCTCACACAAGGCGCCTGGCTGCAACCGGGTCCGGAAGAGAAAAACCTCTTCCTGGGCTTCGGTTTGATCCTGGCTTTGGGGTATGCGAAATGGCTCTATTGGAAAAAAGGAAAGGATAAAGCATCCAAAAATCTCTTTTTAATAAGTTTTCTCCTGCTTGCCCTTTGTTTTCCGGTGCTCAAGCTGTTCGGACATACCCTGCTTAAACTCCCGACCGCCCTTTTGCATTATATCCCCTTTTTGAACAATATCCGTGTCCCTACCCGCTGGGGGATATTGCTTTATCTGTTTATGTCGCTTTACCTGGTTCGGGTTTATTTTATCCATCTTTCAAAAAGACGAAACACCCTCCTCACCCTCGTACTTCTGCTTTTTTTGGTTTTGGAATATTGGCCGGAGCCCTATGCGCTTTTTCCTTCCCGGGACTATACCGCAAGCGCCCAATTGATCAAAAAGCAGGAAGGTGAAGTACTCTTGACGATTCCCTTTGGTGTCAGGGATGGTTACCGAATGCTCGGCGAACAGGATAACCAACAGCTTTATGCGCAAACCCTGCATGAAAAGAAGCTGATCGGCGGGTATTTTTCACGGGTAAATGATCGTGTGTTTGCGTTTTATGAAAATGATCCATTATGTAAAACGATGTTCACTTTGATGGAAAATGATACGGCTACGATCCTGGATCAGGATTACAGTGGATTTTTTGAGAAATTCCACCCGGATCTGCTTTTTGTGCGGGAAGATTATTTGGAAAGCGCTGTATTTTTCCACTTCCGGGAAGCTGCTCAATTGAATAAGGTGAATTTGATTCAGGTGGGTGATCAACTCTGGCTTTTAGACCATGGACCATAGACCATAGACCATGGTTTTTTATCACTCCCATCCACCTGCGACACCATAAATGGACGTCGCTACTTTCTCCTCATCTCCAAGTCCTCCCTACCTCCCTACTTCCTTACCTCAAGTCTTATTTACTATTCTCAAACTTCCCCTGCGCCAGTTTAACTTCCTTCAACATGGCCTTGGCCTCTAAAAAGCCTTCGATACGGTGGGTGACTTTTTCCTTGTCGTTGATGAAAAGCAGGGTGGGATAGGCGTTCACTTTAAACTTTTTTGCCAACGGAACACCGGCCTTGCTTTCCATATCCATTTTTAAGATCACAAAATGGCTATTCATGTAATCGGCGAGCTTTTTATTGGAAAAGGTGCGTTTATCCAGTTCCTTGCACCAGCCACACCAATTGGTATAAGCGTCCATAAAAAGCAGTTTATCCTCCTTTTTCGCCAGGGCTATCGCTTCTTCATAGGTTCCTTTGAAGTAGTTGAGTTTGCTCCCGTTATCTGTTTTTTCAGCCGGAGCAAATGCAAAGGCAAATGCCGCGATCATCAACAGAATTCCTATAATTTTTATCTTGATGCTCATAGTTTCGAAGTTAGGTATTACCAATGATAAGGGATATTCCGAAATCATGCCAGAAATCGTGGCTGGCGCATGAGGAATTTCGCGCGGAGTCGCGAAGATCTTTGTTTTTGGGGACGCGTATTGCTGACGCCAGTCGGAGGCGCGGTTTTTTATTCACCCGCAAACAAAACTGCGCCTTTATTCGGGCGTAAGCAATACGCCGGGCAAACTCCAACTCTTCCGCGTCCCCGCGCGAGTTTATGCGTACGACAGCAATGGGGTCTCAGGGTTTCCCCAAAAACACATGCCCCACGGGGTTTTTCTGCGCCTTTTTCATCCATAAACGATTAATTTCCATGACAAGGGTCGTAGCGGAAGGACAGAAGATATGGTCGTCGGAACTGTCCTGCAGGATCATATCGTAGTAAATATTTGGGTCCTGGAATTCGGAAGATTGATTGTCCGACAAATACGTATCCTGAACGGGAAGGGGATGGCTCAACCTGAACATGTCCTTATCAAAATCATACGCCGCGATACTAATTTTAAAAGGATTTTCACTCAGTTCGGGAAGCACAAAAATGATTGGCTGCCGGGAAAAGGTTCCTTCCGGATAGGCATAACCAAGAGAAAATAATTTATAAAGCAGCCGCTGATGGGGAATTTTAGCAGCTAATAACGCACGTTCCAACTCTTCAGCCCCGCTATTGATCTGATGCACCGGAGAGTCGGCCACTATCTTTTCGTAGTCCCTGCTCCAGCGGCCTGAAAGGCCCATGTATTCATAGTTACCAAGGCCCAGCTTGTAGTCAAAAGTAGGGGCCTCATCCAACACATAACCGGGATAATAACGGGTAAATCCCTGTTCTTTTGCCCAGCGTATCTCATGGAGCATGGTGAGTATTCCCGGACTAAACGACTTGTATTCCGGGTCGTACATGCCCAATACACTCATCACCCCGATTTTTCCAAAGTCGAATACCGATGCGGCAATGAGCCGCTGTCCATCATAGATCTTCACATGCCAGCTTGAAAATACATTCCGGTCCATATAGTCGAATAAAAAAGAATGGAGCTCCGGAAATACAAAGCCTTTGAAGCGGCTTTTTGTGAAGGCGTACAAGGCGTTCATTTGTCCGCAGATCAAAAGGGGCGCGATCTCAACACGGAAAGATTCTGCTTTTCTAAGCAGCCGTTGATGGGAACGTGAAAAAGAATGGTCCTTTAAGGGCAATCGGATATTAACTACCGAACATAATTTTCCATCCAGGCAAAGCAAACGGTTCCTGAATACTCCGTTACTGCTGCGGAACCAACCGGAGGCCAGGTATTTGTCGAGGCGCTGTTTCGAAAGACTTCTGGGTTTGTAAAATTCAACGAGCGGCATGTTTACTTCTTTGCTGTTGCACGTATTGATAAAGGAACCCGAAAGGTACAATAATAATTCATCTCTATTTTTGGTTCTAATGGAATAAACGATGATGCGAACTAAGCCCTTCCTCCTCCTTCTGTTTTTCTTTCATTTTTTATCGCCTGCAACACTGCTTGCCCAGGGTGAGGTAAACCTGAATATCCAGGTGAACGATGCCAAACAAAAACCACTATCAGGCGCCAGCATCGCGCTGGTAGAAACCACCACCGGTGCACGTCTCGAAAAGACCGCAGATGCCATGGGTAAGGCTTCCTTTACGCTCAACGAAGGCAAATTGTGGAAACTGTTCGTGAATGATTTTTTTATGGACAGGGAGATTGAAATACCCGAAACCGGCCGCACCAACCGGAACATGACCCTTACCTACAACCCTGAACTTGTTGAACGCCACGCCAAACAGAGTTTCGATCGTTTTAATTTTGCGTGGACAGCACAAAATTATTCCGGCAATGAGGCACCCTTAGCGGGAAAAGCCATGGTGCGTGTTAAAGTAACAAGCCGGAGCGGCACTCCGCAAAAGGGTATCACAGTGCATTTGGTACATGGAACCACAAAAACAGGATTCACTGCGGTTACGGGGTCCAATGGAATGGCCTGTTTTATGGCCGATATGGGCAAAAGTTACGATATCGATGTGGCCGGGGTGCTCAATGTTTCTTATATCGATATAAAAAATAAACCAAACCTGGTGTTAACCTCCACGGTGCAGTATGACGCACCCAGGATCAGCGAAACCCGCTACGGGGATACCATCGTTCAGCGGATTTTAAAGGAAGAAGCGGCTTCCGGAAGAGCCTTTTATGTCCTTACGATCAAACGCTACGGCGAAGGCCTGGCTCCCAATGAAACCGTTTACCTGAGTGAGATCCATGGTAAAGAGGTATATGTAGGCTATACGGATGACAAAGGAGAGGTGAAATTCCTCCTTCCGCTCGGCAAAAAATACATGGTGCATTTCAACTTTGAAAAGGATGTGGATGTGATCGACCTGACCAAAGTTTTTGGCTATGTGAACGGAGGCATGGAGCTCACCTACCGGCCCAATCCGAAGCTGGAAAACCCCGAATTGTTCATCCCGAAAAAAGAGGAATTATTCCTGCTCGAGTTCGAGCGCTTTTTGCAAAAACAATATCCGGACCCGGTAAAACCCGATAAAGTCGGACTCTTCCTCCGCTGGGGGAATAAATTCAACGCCCAGTCAACCGAAGCACTCCTGGAAATCGGCTACACGGCCAAAGGCGATGGAATGCAAATGCCGGGTAACTACTCCTTTGTTTTAGACCGCAGCGGTTCCATGGCCGGTTATTACCGTATTGAAATGCTCAAACTCTCGCTTATTGAACTTGTAAAGTTGTTAAGCCCGAATGATTATGTTTCGGTGATTGCCTTTGACGACGACATGCAGGTCATATTCCCCCATCAGAAACTCGGCACCAATAAGGAGGTGCTGATCAAAGCGATCGAAGCGATCGAAGCCGGAGGGGGTACCGATATGCTGGCTTCCATGAAACAGGGTTACGAATTTGTGATGAGTAAATACGCCAAAAACCAGAATAACCGCATCATCATCCTGAGCGATGGTTACGATAACAACCAGCCGGAAGTCCTTGAAAAAGCACAGGAACCTTATAACGACAAAGTGAGCTGTACCAGTGTCGGGGTGGGTGAAGATTACAATTATGCGCTGCTAAAGATCCTGGCTGAAAAGGGCAGGGGGGTATTGCACCATGTGGCCGATAGCGCCGGTTTCAGAAAGGTATTCCTCCATGGACTGGTAAAAGAAATGAAACCGGTAGCCTACGATGTGAAATTGGAGGTGGTGTATAACGACAAACTGGTAGCAGAACATGTGTATGGAAGGACCCCGCTTCCCGGCTCTGTCAATCCATTAAAATACCAGTTGCCAAATTTGTATGATGGCGCCAATGAAGTGGCCCTTGCCGTGTTTAGCCTTAAAAAAGCCGACCCATCCATACAAAATGAAGCGATCATCATTCGTATTCGCTACAAGGAAAAACTGGATGGCCCGGAAATCCTGGTAGAGGAAAAAATATTCCCCGAGTGGGTGGAGGGAAGCGGTAAATTAAAAATGGCCGTGGAGAAGGAACAGAAAAAACTCTACGCCATCGCCGAGATCAACCGTGCGCTCAAAGTCATGGCCGAATCGTATGAGGCCGGCGACAATGCCAAAGCTCAAAAAGTACTTGAAGAAACCATCACCCGCATGCGCGACCTCTATCCCCTGGCCGACGATAAGGACGTAAAAGCCCTGGTGGATAGTATGGAAGGTTATTTAGAAGCCTTTAAAAATCTGGCCCGGAAGAAGGAACTGCAGAAGAAGAAAAAGGGGTCTTGAAGTGTTCAGTTTTCAGTTTTCAGTTTTCAGCATGGAGCCACTGAAAACTGAAAACTGAACACTGAAAACTATTTCACAGGATAACAGATCCGGGTATGAAGCAAATTCGGGTCTGAAACGGTAGAAGGATCATTCATATAGATCTCGTAAGGTTGATCCGTGATTTCGATACCATTTTTCATGGCATAGTCATAAATGGCACCATGTACCTCACCTAAACCTTCATACGGACCGAAATAATCAGCGGCGATAACCTTTTGGGCGTCTACCTTGATAAATTCAACATTGCCGTCTGTTTTCCCTTCCTGGGCTACCTGCATCCCACACTGCACAATGGCAATTCCATTGTTTGGGTCCCACAGGTGGTAATGAGCCAGGTTCGGACCAGCCTGGGTCAGGTTTTGCATACCCGATTTAACCACGATCTCACCGTAGGCCATTTTATAAAAATCGTGTAATTCAGCGATTTTGGCTGTATCCGTGTAGGCCATATACATCATGGCTGGCATTTCCGATTCGCCGAGATTTTCAATCCTGCCCAATGGTGCAGGCTCGTCAGGCATGGCTTCGGCATGCGTTTTAATATCCGCGAGGCCCTTATCAAATATCCGATTCATAAACATTTCCATGATCAGAATATTAGCCCTGGAGAAATAACCATCTGACTTAAGGTGCATGCGCTGGCTTACTTTCGTTTCATTATCTCCGACTTTTTCAAAAGTATAACCAGCCTCACCGGCATCCCAACCTTCCATTTCCAGCTTCACAATAACCGAATCAGGCTTGTTGCTTTTAACAATGGTCAGTTTTCCTTTGTTAAGGTCTTTATTCTTACTGTCCCAGGTATACCAGGCTCCTTCGCCTTCTGCATTTTCACTGAAGGTCATTACCTGGGTGGTATCCATCTTATACCAGGGCGACCATTTGGTCCAGTTTTTCAGATCGTTCACCAGTTTAAAGGGCTTGTCGGCCGTTGTTTTTACAATAATGGATCTTTCAATGGTTCGTTCTGAGGGAAGAAAAGCGATCCCGATGATCGCAAGCACCACGATGCTGGCAAGAATAATAAGAATGATCTTTAATGCTTTCATAGTTACATAGGTTTAATGACACTAAGTAAATGAAAATAAAACAGATTGCCAGCTAAACTTGACGAATGTCGTTAACTCTTTTTAGCGAGGACCATTTCCAGTTTACCGGGCGGACCTTTGACAGCCTCAACCTCAAACCCCAGGGCTTTTAAGTTTCGTTTAAACTGACCTTGCGCACAATAGGTTACGAGTAGTCCGGCTGGTTTAAGTGCATGGAAGGCTACCTGAAGGTAATCGGATTGCCATACCTCAGGCTGTTTGGAAGGACCGAAAGCGTCATAATAGACCAGGTCGATCGATGCCGGCTGAATGGATATCTCCCGGAAATCCCCCTCAAACTTATACAGGTAATGATCCTCCTCCCAGTTCACTTTTTCTCCCCAGGCCAGTTGGTGTAAGATTTCCCATGACGATTCCATATGAAGTTCATTGCCGTAGTTTATTTGATGGAGGATGGATTTTGGAAGCGGAAATTTTTCGACGCTGCTGTAATTTAATGTTAATCCGTGTTTCCGGGCAAAACGCAGACTTAATAGCGCATTTAATCCGGTGCCAAATCCGAATTCAAGGATATTCACAACGGGCCCCGGACAATTTGCCAAACCCTTGTCAATATAAACATGTTGCGATTCGGTTATAGCTCCGTGGCGGGAATGGTAGGTTTCGTTCATTTCCGGCAAAAACAGGGTGCTTGAACCGTCTCCGCTTAACAAGGTTTCAATTTTCATCCCTGCAAAAGTAATCCATCAATGAAAGAGCGGCGGGAATTGCGTTTTTTTGTAGTAATTATGGTAATGGAATGGAAAGCCGATAAAGCCCTGGTGTTCGGAGCAACCGGATTAATAGGGAGTCACCTTGTTCAACTTCTGGTAAAAAGCAAAGAATTCAAAGAGGTGATCCTTTTTACCAGGAAGCCTTTGGAAAATACTTCGCCCAAAGTGAAGATCGTGAATTTCGATTTTGATAAATGGGAGGGAGTCGAAGAATATTTTACGCCCAATGCCAAAGTTTTTTGCTGCATAGGAACGACAAAAGCAAAAACCCCGGGGAATGAAGAATACCGCAAAATCGATTATGGAATTCCTGTAAAAATTGCAGAATTCGCAGCCAGGGGAAGCTGCCGGGGAATGCTGGTGGTTTCAGCTTTGGGAGCGAACGAGGGAAGCCTGAATTTTTATTTAAAGACCAAAGGCCAGATGGAAAAAGAAGTGCTGGATAAAGGAATAAGGGAAACCTATTTTTTCCGTCCGGCCCTTTTATTGGGGGAGCGCCACGAAATTCGAAGAGGAGAGGATTTTGGGAAAATGATGAATGGAATTCTTTCTCCGCTTCTCTTTGGGAATCTAAAAAAATACCGGGGTATCGAAGCCGTGGTTGTTGCCCGGGCCATGTTAAAGGTTTCGCGCGACGGATACCCGCAAATAGTCATCGAAAGCGACAAGATTTACGACCTGGGAAATGCGTGATTTTCTGATCATCGGACAAGGAATTGCCGGTTCCGTCCTGGGCCGCATGCTGGAAAAGGAAGGAAGTTCCTTTCTTGTTGTCGATGGAAAACAAACCCCATCCGCATCCAGGGTAGCTGCAGGGGTATGGAATCCGATCGCGGTAAAACGTTTTTCCAAAACATGGATGGCCGATAAAACCATACCGGCTGCCAAGGCTTATTTCTCCGGTGAGGAGGCCTTTTTTCATTCACGTTTCTTTTTTGAAAATCAATTGCTCAAGCTGCTCTCCAATAAGGCCGAACACACACAAATGACCCGGCGCTGGGAAGAAATGCTCCCTTTTGTTGAACCAGACGACTCCCTTGAAGCCGCACCAGGAGTTGAAGCCCCGAACGGGATCCTGCGCGTTAAAACAGCCGGCTATGTAGATGTGCCCGGATTTCTGGACCATATCCGGGCCTACTGGATAAAGCAGGGAAAATTTACCGAAGCACATTTTAAACATGCAGAGCTTCA
>JAKFCJ010000190.1:0-1573 GCA_036676705.1 Bacteroidota bacterium | reverse complement strand
AAATAAATTTTTGTTTAGCATAATATTCATTATTTTTTGTTTAAAGTTAATTTATAAATGGCGGTTTCCAATACTTCGCTGTCTTTGTCTTCACAAAGGAGCAACTCGATTTTTTCGTCGGAATTCTTAAATACCGTCAATCCTTCAAATTTATGGCTGTCACTGATTTTTTTGGTGAAATCGATTTTCATGGTTTCCAAGTCAATGCGTCCGATAAGACTTCCCAACACTTCGCCATCATCATAGGTCGATTGGGTATCTTCGGCGGTGGCCAAAAAATAAATTTTAGTGTCTGCCAACACCGCATCGGTAAAACTGCTGCGGACTCCTTTTATTTTAGGGAGTTTATAATCGTTGGATAAGAGGCTGAATTCCTGATTCAGTTTTTGGGCATGCAAACTCTGGAGCGTGTTTTTGTTGGAGATGCCGTTACCCCGATTGAAAAAATACCAGTTTTCGCCTTCGTAAATGACGCCTTCGATGTTGAAATCTTCGGGCTTGATGGAGCTGAAATTTTGCATCACGGCGTATAAATCGGCCAGATTGTTGCTGGCGGTTTTCTTTTTTTGGTTGAGGTCAAATTCGATCATCGCATTCCTTTTGGCGGTCGATCCCGAACCAAAGATGTATACCGTATCCTGAAAACAGGTCAGGGCTTCGAAATCCGGTTTTTCGCTTTTGGGAATATTTTCTGCGGGATTGGCAACGAGCGGATGGCGTTTTAGATCGCGGGAATCCATGTGGTATTCGTATAAGAAACCGCTGTTGTCGCCAACGATAAATAAGGAATTGTCTTTGAACAGCAGCCCTGAGGCAGAACCGATTCCGATGATTTGAAAGAGTAATTCGAGTGTGAATTTTTCCATAGTGTTTGTTTTGAAAACGGCTGCCCTAGCCCTGATGGCAGCGATATCCTTTTTGTTTTGCTCCCTGAGCTTGTCGAAGGGAGCAAAACAAAAAGATATAGCGTACAGCAGGAAATAGCTCCTCCCTCAGACCATGCTGAAGTATTACCAATTGCTGGTGATTATTTGTATATTTGAGAATGTAAAGATAAAATATTTCTTATGAAGTCAATAAATCCGGATGATTTTAAAGTGGTGGGTACAATAGATTTGTCCCAGATTCCGACGAACCTGTTTAATAGGGCCAGTGAGGATGATAAAGAGGAGGAGTTGGATAAGGTGCAGGCCAAATTGAGCGAATTGCAGGATGTGATGTATGCGCACAACCGCTATGGGGTTTTGATTTGTTTGCAGGGCATGGACACTTCGGGCAAGGACAGCCTGATTCGGGAGGTTTTCAAGGAATTCAATCCGCGGGGTGTGGTGGTACACAGTTTTAAGACGCCCAACTCGACCGAGCTGGAACACGATTACCTGTGGCGGCATCACCTGGCCTTGCCCGAGAAGGGCAAGTTTGCGGTTTTCAACCGGACGCATTATGAGAATGTTTTGGTGACCCGCGTGCATCCCGAATATGTTTTGAACGAGAATTTGCCGGGGATAGAAAGTGTGGCCGATATTACGCCCCAGTTTTGGGAAAACCGCATGGAGCAAATTAACAATTTTGA
>JAKFCJ010000189.1:0-29737 GCA_036676705.1 Bacteroidota bacterium | reverse complement strand
AAAACTTCTTTACCACAGCCACACTGAACAAATGTGTGACTCCGTGTAACAGTTCTCCTGACTTTACCAACCCGCCGGTTGCGATCATTTGTTACAACCAGGATTTCGTATTTAACAACGGAGCCCTGGATACCGTGGATTCCGGCGACTCTTTGAGCTATGAACTGGTAAACGGATTAATTGGTTTAAACTCCTCTGTAACCTATTCAGGAAACTTCTCACCGGTACGTCCGATGACCTTTTTCGGGTTCCCTAACCAGAACCTGCAATGGCCTGCCGGTTTCCGTCTGGATCCGTTAACAGGTGACCTTCTTTTCCGTCCAACCCAGGTAAACCAGGTAGCCATTGTAGTTATCGAGGTGAAAGAATGGAGGATGGTGAATGGTACCATGCAAATTGTCGGGCGAACCCGAAGGGACATGCAGATCATTGTTACTAACTGTCCGAATAACAAAGTACCCAAGATATTACCCCCTTACAGCAAACAGGCTTGTGCAGGACAAACCACCTGTATAAGCATTAAAACCGACGATGACGACACGGGCGATACCGTAAGGATCACGTGGAACAAGGGTATCAAGGGGGCAACCTTTACCCATAACAGTGGTACGGTAAAACACGCCTCCGGTGAGGTATGCTGGACACCAACAAAAAATCATATCAGTAACATACCCTATACGTTCACGATAACGGCCAGGGATGACGCCTGCCCATTGGCAGGCCAGTCGGTCAGGGCCTTCTCGATATTTGTCAGGGAAACGCCTGAGGCAACATTGGAAAGCGAGGTGTTGACCTGCGGAAGGGTAGCGATCTACCACTCCAACCCGAAAAACTATGCGGGTTATCAGTTCAATTACCAGATACGGGATAGCCTGAGTACGCCGGTATGGTCGGGCAATACGATCATCGATACGGCCTTTTTGCAGCCGGGCAGGTATACCCTGTTCCTGAACATGCAAACCTCAACTCCTTGTTTCAATATTGTCACGGATACCATCATCATACCTGAATTTGTTCGGGTAAATATTCCGGACGACACGTTTATATGTGCAGGCAATCCGATGACGATCCTGTCGACCACCACGGGAGGGAACTCGCCGTATCAATATGAGTGGAGAAAGACAGGGGATACGCTGTTCACGGACTCGGTTCTGACGACCTCGTCCCAGATCACGGTGAACCCGGATACGAATGCGATCTATTCGATACAGGTCAAGGATGCCAACGGATGTTATAACTGGGATACGGTCGACATCACCTGGCGGCCTTTGCCGCTGGTGGATCTGGGACCGGATGTACGGGTGTGCGTAGGTACCCTGGTTACGCTGGATGCCGGCAATGATTCAACCCAGTTGAGTTATGAATGGAATACATCGGATACAAGCAGAGTGATCTATGTGTCTGACAGTTTAAATTATATTGCAAAAGTAACGGATACCATAGGCTGTAGCAATTGGGATACGGTTCAGGTTCGTGTGAACGATCCGCGCCCACAGCTTGGCTCGGATATCTGGCGCTGTGAAAAAGATACGGTCCGGATCCCGGCCATCGGAGCGGATACGTACCAGTGGTTCTATACGGACATGTATAACCCTGTGGGAGGCAATACGCCGATCGGCACGAACAGTTATTATGATTATATCGTAACGCAATCCAGAAGCCTGACGGTAAAAGGAACGCAAACGTACATGGGGGTCACCTGTTCGAATATCGATTCGATCATGATCAACATGAACCCGCTTCCGACGATCGTATTTAACCCGCAAGGTCCACATTGTGTGGATGCAGGCCCGATCTCGCTGCAAACCTACCTGGATTTCCCTACCTTGTATACAGGAACCTGGAGAAGTGATGTGAACCCGACTTTTGTGCAGAATGGAATATTCTATCCGAACTTAAGCGGCCCGAGCATGGGACCTCAACAACACCAGGTGATCTATCGGGTAACGGACCAGAATGGTTGTACCAAAGAAGCACCGGTACGGGTGAATGTGCTTCCATTACCGGAGATCCAGTTGATCGATTCGGTGATCCTGTGTGGAGATGTTGCCGAACTTGACCTGAGCCAGACCTTTAGTCCGGCAGGGGTGTTCGTTAAACACAATCCTGCCATGGCATTGGGAGTACCTACCTGGTCAAGCTTGAATGGCAATGCCATAGTAAACGCCAATATTGTTAAAAACCCACCGAACAACCAGAAATTATTGGTGAGCAATTTGCCACAGGGACAGGTTTATCCTTTGTTGTATACGTATAAGAACAACACCACGAATTGTACGAATAAGGACACGATCTATGTACGGGTAAAAACCGTTCCGAATACGAATGCAGGCACCCTGCCCCAGTATTGCTGGAACGACGCACCGGTAGATTTGAATTCAGCGGCCAAACCATCCCCTGCGGGCGGTACCTGGACAGCCAACGGAATACCTTTGAATGCCACCAATGACGGCTTCCTTCCTGCGGATGTTGGCGCTGCCAATAAATTCAAAATCCCGGGATCACAGGTAACCTTTACCTATACCTATGTGCTTGAAGGCTGTTCAAAAAGCGACGATGTAACCACGCTGATCAAAGGAATTCCTGACGTGAGCCTGAATCCTCTTGCCGGAGTGTGTGAAGACAGCACGGCTATAGACCTGACAAACAGAGGCACCCCGTATTCATTCGGAGCAGGAGTTTGGACCGGAGACGGTGTTTCAAATAACAAATTCGATCCGGCAGCTGCAGGTGTTGGTTTCCATTGGTTGAATTACACCTACAAGAGCCCAACTACCCAGTGTTCGAACGACGCCAGCTTCCAGACAGAAGTACAGGCAAAACCTACTTTGTCATTCGTAAGTCCGAAGGCTGCCTGTGAAGGCTTGTCCTTTGATCTCGAAGTTCAGATCACGAATGCACCCGGGTTTATGTGGTCACGCTTGGGAGACGGGGTATTTGAATCATCCGGAAGTGGTAAAACAGTTTCCTACCTGTTGCAAACGGAATATTTCCCCGGACTCAACGATAACGCAAACGAAGGTTTTATCATCCTTGGAGAAACGACCAACCCGAGATATTGCCAACCGGCGAGATTGGTTCAACAGGTAGAGATCTTCCCGATCCCATCTATTGAGATCACGGAGCCGGAAGATGGTTGTGATACGCTTACCCGCACCCTTGTGGCGGTAACTGATGCACAACCCGGATATTGGCTGGAGTGGAACTTTGGAGACGGAACAGACACCTTTGGACAGAACATTCCAAGTGTTACCCATACCTGGATGAACGGACCCGGAACCAAGACGATCAATCTGACTATCCGTTCCGACGCAGCCTTTGGATCGTGTACAAATGAAGCGGTACCGGTTGATGTGGAAGTATGGCCAACTCCGGTTGCCAGGATCGACGCCAACAGGTTCAGGACAACGGTTGCCTTACCGGGCATACAGTTCTATGACAAATCGACCATCGGCGGCGGTGGCACCATCGACTACTGGTTCTGGACCTTCGGCGACAGGAACAATTCAAGCTCCACAGAGCAGAATCCGTTCTTTGAATATCCGATCACGGAGCCAACGGATACAGGAACCTTCCCGGTTATCCTCTATGTGAGAACACCGGAGGGTTGTGAGGCCTATGCTTATGAAACGATCGTTATCCAGCCGGATATCACCGTATTCATTCCGAATGCCTTTACCCCGAATGGGTTTGGCGAGGCCAGGAACGACCGGTTCTATGTGATCGCTGACGGCTTTGAGACCTTTGAGATCACCATCTTTAACCGTTGGGGCGAGAGGATCTACCGTTCAAACGATATCCTGGAAGGATGGGACGGAATGTACAAAGGAATGGAGGCCCAGCAGGATGTGTACATGTACATCGTAAGGGTAACATCCATGGCCGGTAAAGAGTTCGAATATTACGGAACCATTACCTTGTTGAGATAATCATCATCAAACAGATACAAGAAAACCACCGCTGGCAATAGCGGTGGTTTTTTTTTAACTTGGAACATGTCTTCAGCAGGTGCCATAGCCGACATGATCGTTCGCATCAGGAACAATCATAATCTTATAGGAAAACAAAAGCGTTACTATGAGATCATGAAGCTGTATTCTAAAAAGGGCTTAAACAAGAAGCTGGAATGGAATAACTTGTCGGATGAGGAACGAAAATATTTAATCTCCAGACTGGAACATGAAGTTCAGGAAGAACGTAAAAAAGATTGGATCGCCATTGGGATCAGTCTCATTATTACGCCCTTAATCATTCTCTTATTAGCGGCGTTATTCCGATGGATATTCATGTAAAACAAAAAAAGGCGGGGCTCAAGCCCCGCCTTTTTAATCCAAAATATATTCTGACTAAAGTCCGAAGGCCGCTTTAACACGGTCCACATAGTCAAGTTTTTCCCAGGTAAAGAGATCAACCGTTACAGTTTTTTCATTCTCTTTTCCTTTGTTAAAGGTTTTAGTAACCGTTTTAGGTTCGCGACCCATATGGCCATAAGCTGCTGTTTCTGAATAAATAGGATTCCTTAATTTAAGGCGTTGTTCGATGGCGTAAGGACGTAGGTCAAAAACTTCATCGACTTTTTGGGCAATTTCACCATCGCTCATTCCCACTTTGGAAGTGCCGTAGGTGTTTACATAAACTCCACAAGGACGGGCAACTCCGATCGCATAAGATACCTGAACGAGGATCTCATCGCAAACTCCTGCTGCCACGAGGTTCTTGGCAATGTGGCGAGTAGCATAAGCTGCGGAACGGTCAACTTTGGATGGATCTTTTCCTGAGAATGCACCACCACCATGTGCGCCTTTTCCGCCATAGGTGTCAACAATAATTTTACGACCGGTCAGGCCGGTATCGCCGTTTGGACCACCGATAACAAATTTACCGGTCGGGTTGATATGATAGATGATCTTGTCGTTGAACAAGCTTTGCAGTTCAGGTTTTAACTGCGATTTAACCCGGGGAATAAGGATCTTTTTAACGTCGTTGTTGATCACGTTCAACATCAGCTCTTCTGCGTCGAAATCATCATGCTGGGTAGAAACCACAATGGCATCAATACGTATCGGCTGGTTATTGTCGTCGTACTCAATGGTTACCTGGCTTTTTGCATCCGGGCGTAAATAGGTCATTTGTTTTCCTTCGCGCCGAATGGCAGCCAATTCTTCCAATAATTTATGAGCAATATCCAGCGCAAGGGGCATGTAGTTGTCGGTTTCGCGCGTGGCGTAACCGAACATCATACCCTGGTCGCCGGCACCCTGGTCTTCGGGGTTTTCACGCTCAACTCCCTGGTTGATATCGGGCGATTGTTCATGGATGGCAGAAAGTACACCACAGGAATTCGCTTCGAACATATATTCACTTTTCGTATAGCCAATTTTCCGGATCACTCCGCGGGCAATATCCTGGACATCCAGGTATGCATTTGATTTTACCTCTCCGGCAAGAATAACCTGACCAGTGGTTACTAAGGTTTCACAGGCAACTTTGGAGTTGGGGTCATAAGCCAGGAAATGATCGATCAAAGCGTCACTGATCTGGTCTGCTACTTTATCGGGATGCCCTTCAGATACAGATTCAGAGGTAAATAAATATGGCATGTTTGTTTTTTTTAGGTGTGCGAAAATAGGGATTATCCAAACAAATAGGAGAATAGTTCCTCCACCTTTTTAATATTAACCACTTCTATCCCGCCCTTTTTCGATAGCAGGGGTTTATTGCCCGTTGACACAAAGATCTTTTCAAAACCCAGTTTTTCGGCTTCGGCAATACGTTGTTCGAGCTTGCTTACGGCCCTTACTTCCCCGGAGAGGCCAACTTCACCGGCAAAGGCATATTCATAAGGAACATAGATATCTTCGTAGGAAGAAAGAATCGCCGTAACGATCGATAGGTCCATGGCCGGGTCCTCCAGTTTGAGTCCGCCGGTTATATTAATAAATA
The DNA here is from genome assembly GCA_036676705.1 of Bacteroidota bacterium. Taxonomy (GTDB): domain Bacteria; phylum Bacteroidota; class Bacteroidia; order UBA8524; family UBA8524; genus UBA8524. The sequence continues at coordinate 23,794 of JAKFCJ010000189.1, read as the reverse complement.
CATCCTGTTGCGCCAGGCGGAAACCGCAGCGTTTTTCCAGAACGGCCAATAGCATGTTTAAGCGACGCAGGTCATAGCCGTTTACATTACGTTGCGGGGTTCCGTATACCGCTGAACTCACAAGGGCCTGGGTTTCTACCATCATGGGCCTCGCCCCTTCAATGGTGGCACCTATACAGATGCCGCTGAGTTCTTCGTTTTTTTGTGAGATGAGTATCTCCGAAGGGTTGGCCACTTCCCTTAATCCATCCTGGAGCATTTCATAGATCCCGATCTCGGCAGTAGAACCAAAACGGTTTTTGGAGGAACGCAGCAGACGGTAATTATGATGGCGGTCGCCTTCAAACTGCAGAACGGTATCAACCATATGTTCCAGAACTTTGGGACCGGCAATAAATCCTTCTTTGGTAATATGACCGATCAAAAAAAGCGGAATATGCCTGCTTTTGGCAATACGGATCAGCTCATTGGTACATTCCCTGATCTGAGAAACGGTGCCCGGTGCTGACTCTATATCTTCACTCTGTAAAGTCTGGACCGAATCGATCACGATCACATCAGGATCATTTTCATCTATATAATGAAGGATGACATGCAGGGAAGTAGCAGAAACCACAAAGCACGACGCATTTTTAATACCGATGCGGTCGGCGCGCATTTTTATCTGGCTTTCACTTTCTTCGCCCGAAACGTAGAGGAATTTCCCCTGCATATGTACGGCGAGTTGAAGCATTAAGGTCGATTTACCTATACCCGGTTCACCACCGATCAGCACGACAGAACCCGGTACGATCCCGCCTCCGAGGACGCGGTTTAATTCATTATCCGGAGTTTTGATACGGATCAGCTCAGGCTGTTCAAGGTGCTGGATGCTTTTTGCCGGCGCATGTTCCGACTTTCGCGGTGATTTACTTTTGCCGGTCACCACTTCTTCGACAATGGAGTTCCATTCCCCGCAGGATGGACATCTTCCTGCCCATTTTGCGGAACGGTAGGCACAGGCCTGGCAGATAAAAGCAGAATTTTTTTTTGACATTCGAACCTATTCGCAGGAGATTGCGTTATTTATTCACGAATAACGCTCCTGACGGTTGCAATAAACATATTTTTTCTATTTTTGCCACAACTCTAATAAGTCATCTACCTTTATTATGAAAAAGCTATTTGCTCTGTTCCTCGCACTCGGATTACTTCTGGGATCATCTGTGAACACTCTGACCGCACAAAGCGCTGGAGATACCACCACTAAGGAAACTGCTGCAGCACCTGAAAAGGCAGCTGGTGAAGCAGTAGAAGCTCCGGCTGTTGTTACAGAAGACAAGGAAGCCGGGATCCATCAGGTAATTAAAACCAAATTTATCGAAGGTGGTCCGGCGTGGATGACACCCGTACTGATCTGTCTTATCCTTGGATTAGCCGTTGCGATCGAAAGAATCATTGTACTTAGCTTATTTTCCATCAACAAAGACAAATTTGTGCTGGAGATCGAGGAAGCGATCAAAACGGGCGGAGTAGAAGCGGCTAAAGAAATTTGCCGGAAAACACGTGGTCCGATCGCCTCTATTTATTACCAGGGACTCGACCGTTCGAACGAGGGGATCGAAGTCGTAGAAAAAACCATTGTTTCCTATGGTTCCGTGCAAATGGGACAAATGGAAAAAGGGATGATCTGGTTGTCGCTCTTTATCGCACTCGGACCGATGCTCGGATTCCTTGGTACGGTAATCGGGATGATCCAGGCCTTCGATATGATCCAGGAAGCCGGTGACATTAACCCAACCGTTGTTGCGGGTGGTATCAAAGTGGCCCTCTTGACTACGGTAGGTGGTTTGATCGTAGCTATGTTCCTCCAGTTGTTTTACAACTACATCATCAGCAAAATCGACGCGATCGTGAACAATATGGAAGAAGCTTCCATTGACCTCGTTGACATTTTGGTGAAAAATAAGATCACTTCTTCTAAATAATAACCATGAAATACTTTAAAGCTGTTTTATATACGCTGGTGCTTTTGGTATGTGTGTATTTGGTTTATGCCATTTATGTAAGTGATACCCAGGGAGATAACGGCGCCGGATTTGGAATTACGGTTATTTTTATACTCGGAGCTTTGAGTATTGGCGTTGCTGTTATATTCCCGGTCGTTTATATGTTCACCCACCCGAAAAGCGCTGTACGCACCTTAATAGGTGTGGGATTGGTACTTGCCCTTTTTGGGATAGGCTATGCCCTTTCCGGAAATGAAATTCTCCTGGCTTATGAAGATGTGAATTTCACTTCGGCAAAAGGTTCCAAGCTGATAGGGGGTTCCCTTATTATGATGTACCTGATGATCGCAGCGGTCATCGCTGTTACAGTCTATGCTGAAGTAAAAAGTTTATTTAAATAGGATCATGGCAAGAAAGAGCAGAGCAATACCGGAGATCAATGCGGGCTCGATGGCAGATATCGCCTTCCTCCTGCTCATTTTCTTCCTTGTTACCACGACGATGGATTCGGATTCGGGTATTTCGATTAAACTTCCACCATGGGAAGAAGAAAAGAACCCGGATGATGTAACTATTAAAGCACGAAATGTGCTTGAGGTTTTGGTAAACTCGAATAACCAGTTATTGGTTGAAGGCGAATTGATGCGGATCAACGAACTACGGGATAAAACAAAAAAGTTCATTACCAATAATGGGCGGGACCTGAACTTGAGTGTGAGTCCGGATAAGGCTATTGTTTCCTTAAAAAATGACAGGGCAACCAGCTACAAAACCTATATCGCAGTTCAAAATGAGCTAAAAGCAGCCTATAGGGAAGTTCGGGAAGAATACGCACTTTCTAAATACGGTAGAAAATATGAACACCTGAATCCTAAACAGGAGGAGAAAGTTAACGATATGTTCCCGCAGAAAATTTCTGAAGCAGAACCTGAAACGATAGGAAAGGAAGACTAAGATGAAGTTTAACAAAAAAAGAGCGGCAGCCAGTGCGGCAATTAACACGGCTTCATTACCGGATATTGTGTTTATGCTTTTGTTCTTCTTCATGGTGGCTACCACCATGCGGGAAGTGACGATCAAAGTAAAAAACACAACCCCTTCGGCAAGTGAGATCGAAAAATTGACCAAAAAGAACCTGGTAAGTTATATTTATGTTGGAGCTCCGATCAAGTCCCTTCAGGGTGAGTTTGGTACCGCAACCCGTTTGCAACTGAACGACGCCTTCAAGACCAAAAATGATGTGGGTGCATTTGTAGAAACGGAAAGGCAGAAATTAATTGAAAGTGATAAAGGCAAAATGATCATTTCCATTAAAGCCGACCAGGATGTGAAGATGGGAATTATCACCGACGTAAAACAGGAATTGCGAAAATCCAATGCCCTTAAACTAACCTACTCCACACGAAAAAAGAGCGCTGACGACAAAGGCGAACTTTAAGTGAGAGGAAATAAATAATAAAGGATCCCGGCCTAGCTACTAGCGCCGGGATTTGTTGTTTTTAGGGCAAGACTGCCGGAGAGACTGGCTTCCGGGGCGTAGCAGGTTTCGTCTTTGCACAAGTAGAAATTTAATTTTTCACCCACCCTTTGATGGAGGATAGGCAGACCAGATGGACTTTCAGAAGCGGCAAGTATAAGATTGGGATGAGGAAACAGCGCTTTAGTGCTCATGGCTGATGTCGATGCCGGACCACCAGCACAGAGTTGGTAGAGTCCGAAGGCTTTCATGAGATAGGCCTGCCCCCAGTGCGAATACCACGGTGCATGTTTTATGAAGGACTCCACCATGTTCCCAAGCATTTTGTCAGCCCATTCTCCATATTTCGGATCACCAAAATAGTGATGGAGTTTCATAAAGTTAAGGGCCATCACGGAGTTTCCGGAGGGAATGACATCGTCACCCAGGTCCTTTTTCCGGGCGATCAGTTGTTCGGACTCTGATGAGATAAAGAAAAACAGGCCCGTACTTTCATCATAAAAATTCCTGAATACCGCATCAGCGATCGCTTTTGCCCGATACAACCATTTTTCATCAAAACAGCATTGATAGAGCGAAATATAGGCGGAACATAATGCCGCATGATCTTCTAAAAAGGCAGGTATACGTGTTTCCGTGCCTTTTACAATGCGGTAATACGCGCCATCTTTAAGGAAATAGGTTTCCAGGGCTTCGGCGTGTTTTAAAGCTTTTTGAAGCAGATCAGGATCTTGCAGGTAACGGGCGGATTCAGAGAAACCTTCGAGGGCTAATGCATTCCAGGAAAGGATACATTTATCATCCAGGGCAGGTTTAATGCGTTTGTTGCGCCATTCGTACAGCAGTCGTTTGCCGGTTTCGATCGTATTTCGGACTTGTTCGGGATCCAGACCCTGAAGTTTGGCAAAGTCGTCTACAGATAGGGTCGCATGCAAGATATTTTTCCCGTGTTCCCAATTTCCCTTTTCCTCACAGGTATAGTAAGGGGTGAATAGAGGAAAGACGGATCCGGGTAATTTGTTTAGTTCCTCCCAGGTCCATACATAGTAGGTTCCTTCTTGGCCTTCACTATCGGCATCGTAGGAGGAATAAAAAAGTCCGTTCGGTGCCAGGCATTCTGTTTCTAAGAAGGTGCAGCATTGTCGGGCAATTTCTGCAAAACGGGGTTCGGAAAAGACCCCGGCGGCACGGGCATAAAGGGCGATGAGCTGCCCGTTATCGTACAGCATTTTTTCAAAATGAGGAACCTTCCAGTACGTATCCACCGAATACCTGGAAAATCCTCCGGCAAGCTGGTCGTAGATCCCTCCGAAAGCCATTTTGTCCAGCGTAAGTTTTACCATTTTTAAGGCATCACTTTCCGGGAAAAGCAGTCCGGCGCTTAGCAGAAATTGAAAATTTACCGGCAGCGGAAACTTGGGAGTCCGGGCATTTCCGCCATGTACCCAATCGAATTGTTTGGCCCAGTTGACAATGACCTCGTTCAGGGCGGTTTTGTCGGGATAAACCCGGGTATCAGAACGAAGCACGTCCATATTCACAATGCCTTCTTTCAGCTTTTCGGCATAGTCGAGGGCTTCTGTCTTGCGGTTCAGGTACAGGTCATGAAGTTGAAACAGCAGTTGGTTCCAGTTTCTATTTGGGAAGTAGGTGCCGCCATGGATCGGTCTTCCATCGGGCAGGCAGAACATGTTTAAGGGCCAGCCCCCGCTTCCACTGATCAGCTGAACGGCATCCATATAGATCTGGTCTACATCGGGGCGCTCTTCCCTGTCCACTTTAATGCAGACAAAATATTCATTCATGATGGCGGCGGTGTCTTCATTTTCGAAACTTTCGTGTTCCATCACATGGCACCAGTGGCAGGAGGCATAGCCTATGCTCACCAGGACCAGTTTGTCCTCTGATCGGGCCTTATTCCACGCGCGTTCATTCCATTCCATCCAGTTCACCGGATTATGCGCATGCTGAAGCAGGTACGGACTTTGCGCATGGATAAGGGCATTCGTATACTTGGGGGCCTCGGCCATATATGCTAACTTTACGACTTACCATGAATAAAGGCAATTATTTCCTCTTTTTTATCCTTTTCCTGATAAATCCGAAGGGAATTTATGCGCAAGATCTTGATTTTCTCTGCGATTCCGTGGTTAAGGCAGTTCAACTGGAGAGCCCCAAAAGGCTGATGGACCTGTGTCCGGATTACAAGGCATTAAAGGCTGTGTATGATACCAATGACATAGACCAGATGAATTACCAGATCGGTTTGCGGCAGAAGGAGCTGGAATATTGGACCAGCCGGGATATGAAGAACCTGAAAAAATATGCCGGCAAAGAGCATATTGACCTGGCAAAACTGGTCAGGTCAGAATACACGTATGAAGTGCTTGCCAATGAAGACGGGCACCACTATGCCCATGTACAGGCCAAATGTATGCATCGGTCACAACCCTATATGCTCCATTTTGTGCTGATCGAATTAAATGAGAGCTGGTATTATGGAGAGGGTTTGCGTATGGAAAAACTGGTACTGCCCAAAGAAGAGGTACCGGATTATGAAAAAATAGACCAGGAACGGGAACGTAAGGCACAGGAGCGCGAAAAGGCCCGTCTCAGGGCGATACAGGAACAGAAAAGGCAGGAAGACTCTGTGCGAAAACAGGAGGAAACCCGGCTCAAAGACAGTGTTAAAGTGGCTCAACAGCTTCTAAAACAGAGGGAGAGGGAAGTAAGGGATAGTTTGAAGGTGGTTGAAAATGCCAGGAAGGAAAGGGAAAAGTATATCTCCGATAGCATCAAAGTAGAGCAGGTCCGGTTGAAGGAAATAGAGCGCGAGAAGAAACGGATGGAGCAGGAGGAAGCTAAGAAGAAAAAGAAAGAGGAGCAGGATGCCAAGGAGAAAAAGATAAAAGAAGAGAAAAAGGAGCAGGATGCCAAGGAGAAAAAGATAAAAGAAGAGAAGAAGGAGCAGGATGAAAAGGAGAAAAAGATAAAAGAAGAGAAGAAGGAGCAGGATGAAAAGGAGAAAAAGATAAAAGAAGAGAAAAAGGATTAAAAAGTTTTCAGTTTATGACAGATCTCACTGAAAACTGAAAACTGAAAACTGAACACTGAAAGCTACTTCTTCCCTGACAACCAACGCTCACTCAACCGTACCTGATAATCCAGAAACGCCCGCATTCCCTTATCGAACTCAGCACTACCTAAAGAATTTCCTGAGGTATCCAGCACCTTACCTGCAAACTGAACTTCAAAACTTTTGGGATTGGTGAGTGAATCCAGGTTGAATACATTGATAATTTTAGCGACTACATAACTCAATTGTACGGCAGGCATTCGTCCGCCCCGGCCGGAAGAGACCCCGACAAAGGAAAAAACCTTGTGATTCCAAAGGTCTTTGAATTGCGATTCGGCCAGGCGATGTACGAGTTGAACCATTTCAGCGGAAGGGAACCAGTTGTATTCCGGGGTAACAAAAAGAATAGAATCGGCAGTGCGCATGGAAGTGATCAGCCTGTCCTGAAATGGGGTAAGGGCATGGATATCCAGGTCGCCATTAAAAAAAGGAATGTCGTAGTCCTCAAAACTCACTACTTCAACGTCTTTTTCGCCCAGTTCAATGAGTACCCGCTCCAAAGCGCGGGAGACCAGCAGGGAGGTACTGTCTTTTCTGGATGAGCCGGATAAAATGCTATGTTTCATGGATCGGATACGAAAGTAAATGCTAATCCAGCGAAAAAAAATGAAAATTGCTGTAACTTCTTCTCAGCGTACACGTCTAAAGGACATAAAGGCTGAACTGAATTGACCGTAACAGAATACAATCTCTGTGTTGAACAACTTAGCGACCGGGTTTATCGCTTTGCGCTGAAAAGCCTGAAGGATGAAGACCGATCGCAGGATATCGTGCAGGATTGTTTTGAAAAATTATGGCTGAAAAGGGAAGGAATAGCCTTTGAAAAAGCAAAATCCTACCTGTTCACTTCGGCCTATCATGCCATGGTGGATTTTTGGAGAAGAGAAAAATTCAGGGGCGAAGCAGAAGATATTGAAGAAACATTCAGTTACGAGCCACATCAATACACAGGATTAAAACCCATCATCAACCGGGCATTGGATAAACTCCCTGAGATTCAACGGACGGTTTTGCTCTTGCGCGATTATGAAGGGTATGATTATGGCGAGATCGGTCGCATTTGTGACCTGAACGAATCGCAGGTGAAAGTGTATATTTACCGGGCTCGCCTGGCTATGAAAAATTATTTGGGTTCATTAAAGGCTGTATTGGGATGATCAACGAGACGAACTATCATGTGTATTTGGACGATTTCGTCAACGGACTCCTCGACGAGGAGCTGGAGATGGAATTTGTTGCTTTCCTCGATAAACACCCGAACATTCTGGAAGGCGAGTCTTTGGATTCTTTTGAAGCCGAACTCCCGTCCGGGTTTAAGTCAACTCTTAAGAAAGAGGTTCCGGTTAAGGAACGTAATCCTGATGAACTTCTGGTAGCCTCCATGGAAGGCGATCTTTCCATTCATGAAGAGGCGGAATTGGCCAAGCAGATCGCTGCCACACCGTCGCTCCAAAAAGACCAGGCCATATTTGCCCTGACCCGCCTGGAGGCGGATCTGACCATTACCTATCCATACAAAAAGAACCTGCGCAAACGTCCCGTTTTTGTGCTGTATACCCGATGGGCCGGAGCTGTTGCGGCTGTATTTATTTTGGGCATGATGCTTTTCCGTTTCCTTGGAACTCAGCTTGTCCCTGTTAATCCACAGGTTGGGAATACTCCTTCATTTGAGATCCCGACTGAAGTTCCGGCTATTCATCCGGAAAGAACGGAGGCAAAGCAGGAACAAATCGCCCTTCAGGTTATGGATGGGGACAAGATTAAGAATGAGCAAGGTAAGGAACCGAAAAAAAGCGTGAATAAAGAAAATCCTGTTTCCTTAGCGAACAGAACCTTCACGATCGGATCCCCTGAACTTCAGGGCACAGTTGCATTAACCACCCTGGAAGAGAATACAGAAAACAGAAATAACGGAGCGCTCCTGGCATCCGGAGACCAATCTGTTTGGCAATGGGTGTATAAAAAGGTGCGGGGCAGGGTGGGAGAGGAAGAAATCATCGTTCCCGAAAAAGAGATCCCCCGTGATGCCGCAAACCTGGTACTCGCCAAGGTGGCACCTGTTTTTCAGTACAACCAGGATGGCAATGGCAGTTCGTTCCGTATCGGCGGACTAGAGATCAACCGCCGCTCTACACATTAATTATTACTTTTTTTTATGGATGCTGTAACTCTTTTGGAGGCACTGCGTCTTACTCTCAAACAACCACGAAAATGACAACATTACACGTAAAAAAAGGGATCGCCCTGTTGGCTATAGCTTTCACGGCGTTCCATGCCGTCCAGGCTCAGGAGAAAGAAGAAACTCCGGATACTACCAAAAACAAACAGGATGTAGAAGTGATCACCATTCCGATGAGTACCGGAAGGATGGAAGTACGTTTTTATGCAACAGACGATACGACCCAAAAGGGCGGAGATGACGACAAACCATCCAAACCGGAATTACGTAAATTCTGGAGCGGCTTTGACTTTGGCTTCAACGGTTACATGACCGCCTCCGGAGCGACCACCATGCCAACGGGTTCCGAGGGTTTTGATATCAACCAGGGAAAGTCCCTTTACATGGGATTTAACTTTTATGAATTGGGTATCCCGATCTATAAACACCATGTGGTTTTGCTAACCGGACTGGGTATTGATTACAATAACTACCGTTTTAAAAACAACTACTCTCCCTTTGGAACTCCTGATTCTTCCGGAGCTTATGTAACACGCGACTACGAACAAAACCGACTAAAGACCTTTTATGCCACCATGCCTTTAATGCTTGGTCTGGATTTCAGCAAACCGGATAAAAAAGGTTTTCACGTAGCTGCAGGGGTAGTTGGCGGGGTGCGTATCGGATCGTATACCAAAGAAAAATACAATGAGGGGAACGACGTGATCAAAACGAATACACGTGGAGAACATGATCTTAATCCCTTCCGTTTAAGTGCCCAGGCCCGGGTTGGATATGGCGACTTCACTGTATTTGCCAGTTATGCCCTTACTGAGATGTTCCGGGAAAATACCGGAAAACCTGAACTGTATCCCTTCAATTTCGGGATATCCTTCGGGGGTTGATCTGCATTCTTTTCATCCTTCATACTTGCGAGTGAGGCGCGTTTCCGAAAGGGAATGCGCCTTCTTTTTTGGGGTTGAACGCTTCGCTAGTTGTGTCGCTTCGCTGTTGAAGGTTGAGGGTGACCGCTAACCTAATAAGACCTTCCAGGCGCTGGACACATCACCTATCGACAAATACTCCTTTGCCAGCAAATGCCGTTCGTATTCCAGGGATTCGGGATCGATGCCAAAACGTACAATTAAATTTTTATAGGGGCCTGAGGTTTCTATAAAATGTTTGATCTCATTTTCGGTGGGGAGGGATTCAATATTCCCCAACTGACCCAGGTTGTTGCCGGTGAGAACCGTACTTAGACGTATGGACTCAGGAATTTGATCGATACCTATGCCTTTGTTCCGGGTAGGTTTTTCAATTTCAAAAAGCGCATCGCCAAAGGCTTTTGCGTACCAGTCGCCACCGAGCCGGGCCACCAGTTGAATTTTGTTTTGGTCGATATGTCCTTCCGCATCCAGCACCGTTTCGGAAATATGCATTTTCAGGATCTCACAGATGATCAGGTTTCCGGCTCCTCCTTCAGTACCCGTTTCGATAACCTGGCGTACTTTGCATTCAAACTGTACCGGCGACTCTTTCACCCGCGGAGCACGGATCAGGTCGGAGGGGAGTTCGGTAAATCCTGCTTTTTTGAATTCGTTAACCCCTTTTTCATACTCGGTGCTGGCCAGCGACATTTGCCATACCATATCGTAATTCACCACATTGATACACACTTCCATGGTTTCAAGCACATTTTCCAGGGTATGTTTGATGGTATTGTCGCGCACCCGTCTGGCCGGTGAAAAAATGAGGGTGGAAGGATTGCTCCCAAAAGCATTAAAAAAGCTGAAGGGACTCAAATTTACATTTCCATCTTTATCGACCGTACTGGCAAAACAAATGGGCCGCGGCGCGATAGCCGAAAGCATATACGCATGGAGTTTAGAGGTGGAGATCTCTCCCGGAACGATACTGAGCATGGTACAAAGTTAATCGGTTTCCTGAGGGAAATACTTAATTTCAATTAGGTTGGTGGGCAGAAGCTACAGCTAAATTTGATAAAAAATTAAGAGGCAGCTAATAATACGATCATGACAACCTATGCAATTCAATCCCTTCACGCAAGTCGTGTAGGTAGTTCAGGCACCACTTATTCTCTTGAACTGACAGTTGGAACCGGCAATGTGGGTAACGCCCCATCCAACCCTTATTATGACCCGGTAAGCAGGGTCATTTTATGGGACCTTACCGGTTATGATGGCACCGAAAGCATTCATGGAACTGTAACTGTTGACTTTTCAGGCTACAGCGGATCCCAGATCGCCAAGATCGATTTTTCCAACAATGGTCTCAGGGAGCACAAAGGAGGGGTGGTCATCAAACAAACCGACTACCCTCCAAATGCCACTATGAGCCAGAAAATCGCGGCGAGTTTCAAAAATCTTTGGACCTACATGCACCTGAATGATGGAGTCAGCAATAGTCTGTTTCTGAAGGAATTAGATTTGGTTTTCACTGACCCGGACTGGAATTTAACCTTGACTTTTAGTCAGTCGGGCACAAATTACAGGCTTATCAACGATCAGTTTAATTTTGTCACTTTCAATCAGGTACTTTCATTGGAGTTATTAATGGAAGAATATGGTGGTGACTCAAACGACCTGGTGGTCTCCGGGCCGGTTAGCAGCGCACATTTAAGCGCCAGCCTTCCTATCGTTCTGTCCACATCCCCCATACTATCAGGCACCTCTTATCATAAAAAAGGCGGGATACATATCGCGTAAGCGGTTTTGGAAAATACTTAATTTTAAGGATGGGGCAGAAAAAAAGATACGTCTATATTTGATACAACACAATGTCATGGAAAAACGACCAGGAAAAGTAGTTATCCCAATAGTAACCCAATTGTCTGCTGTAAATATTGGTAACGGTATTTATACACTTATTATGAAGGTAAACCCCGGCATTCCGGAAAGTCACCCTTCTCCTGTTTATAATTCTACAAACAGGGAAATTGACTGGAATCTTGAATTTTTAGGAGAAAACAGAGAAGCGAATGGTTCGATTAACGTAGACTTTAGCGGGTATAGCTCACAACAGATTTCAAAAATATTCATCAGAGACGAAAACGCACTGAGAGTTAGTAAGGGCGGGGTGGTTATTAAACAAACGGAATTTCCTCCCGTCATCGCCTTTCCAAATGCAGTTGAAACCGGCGACTTACGACTGGACTTATTTTCACTAACGAAAAATGGAACGGACTTCAATCTGCACCTGAGTTTTGCCCAGGTCGGAATAAATAAATACAAAGTAGCACAAGGTGTGGCAGGACCATTAATCGATCTTGTCAATTTATCTAACTACTGGGCCTTAGACCTCAGAGTAGAGGAGGACAATCTGGCAACGGGTAATTTAAATATTGACTATGTCATTCCTGCCGCGAGTATTTCCACACCTATATCCCTTATCGTGACCCAAAACCCACTGACGGCGGGTGAGAAATACCATAAGTGGGGTAGGTTCTATCTGGATTAAATGACAAAGATTTGGACTATATTCTTACTGGTTATTTGTAGTATCGGCGCTGCTCAAGCCCAGAACCAATCCCTCGAATACCTGCTGATCGAATATGGAAGCTGGTCTCTAAACCAAAGCGGCCCGGAAAAAAAGCAGAAGCTGGAGCGTATTATACAATTGAGTGAGGCCAAACAAGACCCGGACACCGAAGCCAATGCCTTAAGGCGTTTGGGTAATTTGTATTCGAATGAAGGTTTTCTTGATTCGGCACTTACCTGTTATCTGGAAGCTTTAAAGCTACAAAAGATCACACAGAATAAGCCGGGATTGGCAAGTACCTACAATAACCTCAGCGGACTGTATCACAAGATAAAACTGTTTGAAAAGGCGATCGGATCCTATCAGGAAACGGCAGAACTGGCGGAAGAGCTTGTTACAGAAGACGAAGAGGGATATGCAATTTTGGCGGGTTCTGCCCACATCAATTTGGCACAACTCTATTTTGAAGTTGATAGTATTGATGCGTCGATCCGACATATAGCCAAAGCACGAGCTATACTTAAAAGGTATCAGTTGCCGGAAGAAGGACACCTGAGTAACCTTGAAGGGTTAATTTGGAAAGAAGAAGGTAAGTTACGGGAAGCATTACAAGCCTTTCAATTGGCTGAAGACCAGTTTGTATTGAGTGAAGATCCCAAAGGAGTAGCCCAAAGTATCCATAATCAGGCATTAAGTTATGCGGCACTTGGCGATCCTGTTAGCGCTGAAAAGCATTTTGAAAAAGCCATGGATTCAGCTATGGAGGCTCAGGCACCCTTTTTAATAGCAGAAATAGCGGAAAGCATGTGGCATTTTTACCTTGATCAGGGCGATTCCCTCAAGGCCTTACATTTTATAGCGCTTTCAAAGCGATTTACCGATTCGCTGCTGAATGAAGCCGGGATACGGGCTCTGGTAGAGGCAGAACAGAAATATGCGAACGAGGCAAAAACAAAAGAAATAAAAGCACAAAAGCAGGTCTTAAAACAAAGGTATTACCTGGTTATTGCCCTGCTTGGTGTCCTGTTGGCATTGGTCGCCCTGTTTTTCGTTTACCGGCGTTTTATCCTGCAAAAACAAAAATTAACGGAGGCAAAAATTCGTGAACAATCCTTGCGCATTGATGAACTTTTTAGCAAACAGGAGTTGAGGAGTTTAAATGCCCAGATGACCGGACAGAATGAAGAACGCCAACGCATATCGCGTGAATTGCATGATCGATTGGGTAGTTTATTGTCGACCATCAAACTTCAGTTCAGTCATTATGAAGGCAAGCTCTCGGCTCTCGAAAGTGAGTTCAGGTCAACGTATTCAGGGATGTTGGGGATGCTGGATAAAGCCTATGATGAAGTGCGGCGCATCTCCCATGACCTTAGTTCAGGTACGCTGGAAAAATTCGGATTAAAAAGCGCTATCGATGAATTGGTGCATGCGATTACGGAAGTAAACCCGATCCATATCCGTTTTATCGATAATAAAACCGACCCGGAGCTTTACGAATCCATAAATGAGCCCTTATACCGTATCATACAAGAGCTGCTGAGCAATGCGCTTAAACATGCAAAAGCCAAGGAAGTTACCCTTCAAATCCGGATAAAAGACGGTATCTTCTATTTTTCGTATGAAGATGACGGAATAGGGATGGATACATCAACACTTGAACACGTACGCGGCATTGGCATGCAAAATATTAACAGCCGGGTAGCCATGTTAAATGGAACAATAAGCCTGGATTCAACACCCGGCTATGGATTAACGCTTATGATCGAAATACCCCTATGAAAAAGATCCGGGTAGGCATAGCCGATGACCATAGCCTTTTATTGGAAGGGATGGCGAATGTATTTGCCAATGACGAATTGATCGAAGTGGTCGTCCAGGTTTCAGAAGGGGAACAGCTGCTCGAACAGATTAAAAAAACGCCGGTCGATCTTATCCTGCTGGATATCACCATGCCGGGAAGGGATGGCCAGTCTATCGCTGCGGAGATCATGAGGCGCTATCCTGACCTGAAGATCGTGATGCTAACCATGCACCAGACCCCGGATTATGTTTTGCCTTTGGTGGATATGGGTGTTCATGGCTTTGTGCTAAAAAACAGCAATTACAAAGAATTGCATTCCGCGATTCGATTGGTCATGGAGGGCAGTAACTATTATTCGGAGGAGGTGCTAAATGTGGTGAACCGGAGAAATGTGAAGGAAGAAGCAGATGAGATCCAGATCACCAAAAGGGAACGGGAGGTTCTTCAACTCCTTTACAAGGGATTGAGTACGGTGGAGATGGGAGAGGCCCTGTTTATCAGTCCGCATACCGTTTTTAAACACCGGCAGAACCTCCTTCAAAAATGCGAGTGCAAAAGTGCCAATCAACTGATCAACCTGGCAATCAGTAAAGGGTGGATCACGATTTGATTTTATTCTTCCAAAATAAACCGGAAATACGACCCATCCATTCCTTCAATTTTTAAGAAATAGAAACCAGGTTTTAATCCGTCTATTTTAAAATCGCTCACGTTTACTTCCTGGTTAAAGACCTCTGCGCCTTGGGAGGAATAGATTCGAACAACTGCCCTTCCTTCCAATCCTGCAACATGCAAACTGCCTTTTGTTGGATTTGGGTAAAGAGAAACCTTGCCCGAAACAATTTGTCGCATGCCGGTGGTAATAAAGTAAAGAGTATCCGAGGCGGCAGGACAAATCGACTCGGAATAGAACACCATGAGTTTACCGCTTCCCTGAGCGAAGATGGCAGATATCGTGTCTTTGTTAGAAGCAGACAGAAGGCTGCCATTCTCGATGGTCCATTGATAGGTACCTGTCCCGAGATGTCCGATAGTAGCAGTATATAAATTGATCTGACCCGCAGAACCGGAAACATTTCCGGTGATCTCAATTTGATCGGCTCCGAACACCCGAAGATTTGGCAATGACCTGCTGATCGGGCAGTATACGCCTCCGGGCAAAAATTCTCCGGGATATGCGTCAACCGAGGCCGGGATAATCCCTCTCGGAAGCGAATTCAGGGTAAACAAAGAAGTATCTCCAAAAATTTTCAGCCTGTCACCTGCATGAAGGAGGTATTGAACGTCCTGTCCCAAACCAGTTGAAAGATTAGTAATGACGAGGGCCTCATCGTTGCACAGTACAGTATCGGTTACAAGGTAGTCCAGGCTGATTTCCAGATCTATCAGGGTATCGAACTGTATGGTGCGCGCGGTACCTACTTCATAAACAAGTCCGTATTGATTTTCCTGAAGGATATCGAAAGGTAAAATAAGGGTTTCGTTAGGAGTAAAGTAGGATATAGAACCCGAGTTGCCTGGCCTTACTCCACTTTTAATTTCCGGAAGACAGGGTGTTCCGTAGCGGCTCAGACAGGGATCCAGCACAACGCTTTGTTGTTCGAACTGGATATAATATTCGCAATCGCGGTTGATGATCAAACCGTTTAGATCGGAATTGAATTTTGTTCCCGGATCGCCTTGTTCCATTTTAGGACCCAGGGAAGAAGTGTCAGGAAGGATCCCAAGGTTAGGATTTATGCCAAAAACGGGTATTTCTTTTCTTAAGGTTTGTTTTCTACCGGTACTATCCGTGCTAATTGCTTCGATGGTATACCAACCGGTGTCTGTGGGAATAAATTGAGCGTTTAAACTTGTCGCGAAAGTTGTTCCATTGACTTTCCACTCAATGGTTTCATAGCCTCCCGGAGGCTTAGGCCGATTTCTTCCATCAGGGTGATGCTGGGGATCCCTCCAATAGGAATACGGAACGAATTGAGCTCCGGTAATGGGATCTGGTTCTTCCAATAAATACAAAAGCGTGTCCATCATGTGAAGCGTATCGCCAATGAATAGGAAGGTATCTGCTGTAGGGTAGGAGAAATTCCAGGCGCTTGCATGACCAACAACCTGGTATTCAATCCAGTCGTTCCAACATGTTTCTACATGTGTGACCCTTGCAGCATAACGTCCATTTTTTAAGAAGCGGGCTGGTGGAATTTCGATCAGGGTGTCGCGCCAATCCTGAAACACGAGTTGTCCATTATTGGTATGCCGGATTAGTATGGAATCTGTTGTGAGTTGTTTGGACCCTGAGGTTCTCAGGATATAATCATAGCTATGGCTGCCTGCCTGGTGATTTCTGACATATTCATCGGTACTTGACCACCCTGCGTAATAATCGCCATCCAAGGTAAAATCCACAGAGGCGTCAAAATGAATTGCTTCAAGATTGAGGACCCGCCGATCCGTTAAACTCCAGCTTATGCTATCGCTTTGCGGGTAGTGTGTTACCGTGGTATTAGAACCAAGATTGGGTCGATCCAGTAGTTTAGCGCGATGGATCCATATAAGGGTATCGCAATAATTTGAAGAATTGGTATCTCCATTAAACAGATGCAAGCCAATGGTAATGTAGCCATCTTGGTGATAAGTCTGTCGAAAACCTGGGGTTAATAAAACCTGATGGATGGCAGCCCCTGAAGCCTTTGCCAGCGGGTTGGGTGTTGATGGGTTGTATCTCGTCTGGCCTTCATGGATCCATTTGTCAAAGACATTCGGGGTATTGTCGTTCCGGTCGGCGGCTGAGTCAATAAGAATGCGGAAAGTGGTTTGCGGTCGCCCGGATTTTGTGTTCCAGCGCAAATAGAAGTCATCGAATTGGGTAAAACAAAGCGACTCTGTTTCAAAATCATCCAATGCCGGCGATCCAAGCTGCAGGGTGATCGTATCCAAAGTGCTTTCCATCGAAACGGTATCCATACTCACATAGCGAACGGTATATTTTTCCGTGGTCGGGTAGCGGTGTTTTACGGCTGAATCCAGGGAATAACGGCAATTCGTATTCACATTTATGCCATTTCGTGTATCGGTAGTACAGGCCGGCGCAAGGAGGTCGCCAAAATCCCATACACCCTTTACATGGTCGTTCCTTTTTCCTCCCGGCTGGTCTTCGTTGGCCGGATTGGCGTCGTTGAAATAATAGAGGCTGGACTGGCTTAAAAATACCGTGTCGCTGGCATCGCAGGATGCCCGAACGGTGTAGGAAGGAGGGGTTATGCGTGCAAGCGGCCCGGTGATAAATAAAGTCAGGGTATCGGCACTATTCGAACATCCGGCCAAACTTTCCTGCAGGATCACAGTGAATTTGCCGGGACTAACATAAGCATGGGTTCCCGTATTTTTGTTTGAAAAGTTCTTGGGGCCACTTGCCGGGTCACCAAAGTTCCAGAAATACTGGACGTTTTTAAGGGGTGGAGTGTAGAAGGAAATGGTTCCGTCTTTCACAAAGAGCGTGTCTCCTTTATCAGTAGAAATAATGGGATTAAATGCAGAGCTCGGTTTGGAATAGCTGGTGGAACATCCATCCTTTGACCAGATCTTCAGGGTGAATGTATGGCTGCCGGAAATGTTGAGTGGGTAAGAAAAGGCTAAATGGGTAGATTCGAAAGGGACACTGTCAAGCATCCATACAAAAGAATCAATTTTGGTGCTGTCGAAAGTTATGGAAAAATCAGTGCCGCCATACTTTACTGCGCCGCACCAATTCGAATCGATCTGGAACAAAACCGGGCCAATTCCTTTCAGGTAATTCGATGGATATTGTTTTGTGCTAATACATCCCCGTTGGTCTGTGATCTCAACAGACACAGTATACTGGCGGGATTGCAGGGACGAATAGGAATAACAAACGGACTCGGCAGCATTCAATTTTTTAGCGAATATTGCAGAGCCATCCCCCCAAAGGATACGGTGGGTTGTTGATCCGGAATCTTCTTTCCAGATCGTACTTTGATTTTTCAAGCAAAGTTTATTTCCTTCAAAACATTGGGTGTCGGCCGTGGTGATGACATAATTGACCTGAGGACCGGGAGCCACATAGAAACTTGCCGTATCGATGCAGGTAATTTGACCGCCAGCGTTCAAACTGGTTACTATAAGCTGGTAATCTCCGGTGTTATTCCATATAATGGACTGGCTTCCGTCAATTCCCGAACCATTGAGGTTATAAAGGAATGAATCCGCGGTAGCGAAGGTTGGTCCCAATAACCGGACCGGCAGCAGAGAGGTGGTTTTTTCACAGAGCGTATCGCTTGTCGGATGAACCAAACACTGGGCACGAAGAATAGGAACGGAGAAAACCAGAAACAGGAGGGTGGTAAGTATGCGAGTCACAGAAAATTTCATCGGATAACGTTTGATGGAAAATGAGACCGCAAGGTAGTCAATACCTAGAAGAACTACTTAATTTCCGGAATGCGTTCCGCTATTCCTCGAGCACTTCCATCACCCAGCGGAAGCCCCGTTCGGGAGAAGAGGATTTTTTATCAAAATACGTTTCCCTTGAATTGGGCATCAGATAGAAGCCGCTTGAATTCCAATGACCCCCTTTTACGATTCCATCCAGTGCCACAAACTCAGCGACATTACCGGCCATATTGTACAGTCCGAACCCGTTCGGCCAATAGGATTCGCACGGGGTTGTATAATCGAAACCTGCTCCTTTGCCCGATGCATCTGACCAGAAAAAGGTATAAAATGGGTGGAGTGTTGTCCTTGGTTTTGTAGAGGAATAGAAGTGAACCGTATCCGGCAGGGTTTGGTGCGATTCGCGGATAAAATTAAAATTTAGAGCAGGATCAGAAAAGGAGATATATGCGCTGTCCTGTAGCTCGATGATCGAAGCCGCTACGGGATTCCAGAAGTTGGCCGTAAACAGTCCGTCTTTCTGCCTAAACTTTCCGAGGTTCGTTACAGTAAAAATATCCTCTCCACCCAGGTAGGCGTACATCCATTCGGCTTCCGTTGGGAGACGGAATCTGACTTTTTTAAACTTTCGCCTGGGGCTCTGGTTGTATTGCGTTGTCAACCAGTCCAGGTATAATTCAGCCTGATGATGGCTCATGTTGACGGCAGGATAAGCATCATAAGCCGGGTGATGATGGTAGTATTTAACAAAGGGTGCATTAAGAGTAAGGGCCATGTTCCATCCATGACTGTCCAGCACAACTTCATTCAACTTATCCGGTTGGTTCGCCTTGATCCAGTCTACATAAAGCCGGTAATCCAAATTGCTTACTTCATAGGCAGAGAAGTAATGACCTCCTGCTTTGCATTGAATAAAGGGTTCGGTTTCCCGCTTAAATCCCCACGCATCGGTAAAGGATTTGGGAGCCTGGGCACTATCTAAATTGACGAGATAAGCCGACCAGCCCCCGGCATTGGACAGGACCAGATTTCCGAAAAGTTCCTGACGAAATGCTTTTCCATGAATCTGGGTTTGAGATATTACTACCGTGTCGGCCGGAATAATGCAGGCCTGTTTTTCAATCGTCTTAAGCGTTTTTTTCCCGAACTGGGCCTGGCTGCTCATGCAAAAAAACAGGCAGGTAACGAGGATCGTTGGTTTCATCATAACAGAACGTCGTTGCTTTAGCTTTGGTATCGGCCGGCTTATTTGGCTGGGTGCAAAAATTAATTTCTAAATCTGCACTTTAGCCTTTATTTTCACCTCATAAACAGAAATACCCCAATGATCGAACTTAATCTTACCGAACAGGAAATCCAAGCCGAACAGGCAAGTTTTATTTCCAAAGTTTATGCATGGATGTCGACCGCCTTGCTGATCACCGGGCTTGTTGCCTGGTACACGGCCAGTTCAGATGTCATGACAAGCTTTATATTTGGCAACCAGGGCGTCTTTTTTGGCTTATTGATCGGCGAACTCCTTTTGGTGGGCGTGCTTGCCGGATTGGTGAAACGCATGTCGGCCTTAACCGCCACCCTGATCTTTGTGCTGTATTCGGCATTGAACGGATTGACCATGTCCTTCATCTTTTTGGTCTATACCAGCGAATCGGTTTCAAGCACTTTCCTGGTTACCTCCCTCACCTTTGGGGTCATGAGCGCCTTCGGGTATTTTACCAAACGCGACCTGACTTCCATCGGCAATATCATGTACATGGGACTGATCGGGATCATCATTGCAAGTGTGGTCAATATATTCTTCGCTAACGAAATGTTGTACTGGATCATTACCTATGTTGGCGTGCTGGTATTCGTGGGACTTACCGCCTATGATACCCAAAAGATCAAAGCCATGAACATCATTGGCAATGAGGGTACGGAGGAAGACCGCAAAGAAGCGATCATGGGGGCTTTGACTTTGTATCTTGATTTTATTAACCTTTTCCTGATGCTCCTGCGCTTGCTGGGGAACCGTAAATAGTTTTCAGTGTTCAGTTTTCAGTGGGCTGCTGCGCACGTGTATCGTTGTCGCGGAGTCGCGAAGGACTTTGTTTTTGAGGGCGAGTATTGCTTACGCCAGCCCAAGACGCAGTTTTAGTATTCGTCCGCAAACAAAACCGCGCCTCTGCTCCGGCGTAAGCAATAAGCCGAGCAAACTCCAACTCTCCCGCGTCCCCGCGACAACGATACTCGTGCGCAAGCCTTGGAATTTGGAGCTTGATTCCCTATCTTGAGTATCCATTCTAATCCACCAGCTATGAGAACGTTCACCAAAAACCCGTTGTTCCTGGCATTGAGCTTTGTATTTATTCTGAGCGCCTGTGCAAGCAGTACCTCGCTGACCAACGGCCCCAAAACGAAACTGAAGGATGAGAATACCTTTTTGCTCAAGGAAATTTCGACCGATAAAACGTACGGCTATACCGAAGGAAATCCGGTCAAGGTGGGCGGAGCATTGGATAACGGGCCTTTGAATGAACGCCGCTTTTTGAATGCCCTGGCAGGTCCGGATGGGCAGGATATTTCCTATACCCGAACCGGGAGCTGTTGTCCGTTTAAAACACCGAATGGCATTAAGGGAACCGGATTGCTCGACAGGTATGAAATAACCATTAAAGGGATGAGCAAAAAGAAGATCCTGTATATCAATATGTATGACAGGGCTGTGTTAAAGGTACCGGTGGGGTTTACGGTTAAAAAATAGGGGGCAGAAGATTTTCTGCCCGTACAAAAAAAGGCAGTCACCAGGACTGCCTTCTATTCAAAGTATTTCGGTTCGAATTGTTTATGCGCCTACATTTCTGCGAATGATATTCAGCGCGGCACCGGCCTTAAACCACTCAATTTGTTGTTCGTTATAACTGTGATTGGCCAGGATGGTTTCCATGGTGCCATCTTTATGGTTCAATACAATGCGTAAAGGAACATTTGGAGCAAAGGTGGTCAATCCAAGGATGTCGATATCGTCATCTTCGCGGATCTTGTCGTAATCTTCAGGATTCACAAATGTGAGCGCCAGCATACCCTGTTTTTTCAGGTTGGTTTCATGGATACGGGCAAAGGATTTTACCAGTACCGCACGAACACCCAAATGCCGGGGTTCCATGGCGGCATGTTCGCGGGAAGAACCTTCCCCGTAGTTTTCATCGCCCACCACGATCGTACCGATCCCGGCCGCTTTGTAAGCCCTTTGGACATCCGGAACGGTTCCGTATGCCTGGTGGATCATACTCTTTACTTCATTGGTCTTTTCGTTGAAATAGTTCACAGCCCCGATAAGCAGGTTATTGGAAATATTGTCGAGGTGACCGCGGAATTTCAGCCAGGGTCCGGCCATGGAAATATGGTCGGTGGTACATTTTCCTTTTGCTTTGATGAGGAGTTTTAAACCTAAAAGGTCTTTTCCTTCCCAGGCAGCAAACGGATCTAGAAGTTGCAAACGTTTGGAGAAAGGGTCCACGATCACACTTACACCGCTACCATCTGCAGCAGGTGCCTGGTAACCCGCATCTTCCACGGCAAAGCCGCGTGGAGGAAGTTCGTACCCTGTTGGCGGATCGAGTTTAACCTGCACGCCGTCTTCATTGGTCAGCGTGTCGGTAAGGGGGTTAAAGCCCAGGTCGCCGGCAATGGCCAAAGCTGTTACCAGTTCAGGCGATCCCACAAAAGCAAAGGTGTTCGGGTTTCCATCTGCTCTTTTTGCAAAGTTCCTGTTGAAGGAGTGAACGATGGTATTTTTCTCCTGTTTTTCAGCACCTACCCGGTTCCACATCCCGATACAGGGACCACAGGCGTTGGCAAATACCTTAGCCCCGATCTTGTTGAATACATCTAAAAATCCATCTCTTTCAATGGTAAACCTTACCTGTTCAGAACCCGGGGTAATGGTAAATTCTGATTTGGTTTTCAGGTTTTTATCCGACACCTGCTGTGCCAGGCTCACGGCCCGGCTGATGTCTTCATAGGAAGAGTTGGTGCAGGAACCGATCAGTCCTACTTCAATTTTTGTTGGCCAGCCATGTTTCAGGGCTTCTTCTTTCATTTGAGAAATAGGGGTAGCCAGGTCCGGAGAAAAAGGTCCGTTCAAATGGGGTTCGAGGGTATTGAGGTCGATCTCGATAACCTTATCAAAATACAATTCCGGGTTGCTATACACTTCAGGATCTCCGGTAAGGTGTTCGCTGATGGCGTTGGCCATGGAAGCTACATCGGTACGTCCGGTTGATTGCAGGTAACGCGCCATACTTTCGTCATACCCAAAAGTAGAGGTTGTTGCACCGATCTCGGCACCCATATTACAGATGGTTCCTTTACCGGTACAGCTCAGGTTGATGGCTCCGTCGCCGAAATATTCCACGATAGCACCTGTTCCGCCTTTTACAGTGAGGATGCCAGCCACTTTCAGGATAATGTCTTTTGCAGAAGCCCAGCCATTGAGTTTTCCGGTAAGTTTAATACCGATCAGTTTCGGGAATTTAAGTTCCCAGGGAAGACCGGCCATCACGTCGCAGGCATCCGCGCCACCCACGCCGATCGCCACCATACCAAGTCCGCCGGCATTCACCGTATGCGAATCGGTACCGATCATCATACCACCCGGGAAGGCATAATTTTCAAGAACCACCTGGTGGATGATCCCTGCACCCGGTTTCCAGAAACCGAGGCCGTATTTATTGGAAACGGAGGCGAGAAAGTCGAATACCTCTTTGCTTTCCTGGGTAGCGATCTGCAAATCGGTTTTTGCACCGGTTTGGGCCATAATAAGGTGATCACAATGAACGGTAGAAGGCACAGCCACTTTCGGACGACCCGCCTGCATAAACTGCAAAAGGGCCATTTGAGCCGTTGCATCCTGCATGGCTACGCGGTCTGGTGCAAAATCTACATATGATTTCCCGCGTTCAAAGGCGGTGCTGGCCGAACCGTCCCAGAGGTGAGTATAAAGAATTTTTTCGGAAAGGGTAAGCGGACGACCCACTACTTTTCTGGCGGCAGCGACCCGCTCGGGAAAGCGGCTGTACACCGCTTTGATCATGTCTAAATCGAAAACCATAGTTTGAAATAAACTCCCTTTATGGAGGCCTGCGAATTTAAGTTTTTCTGTGGGGAATTGCGAGGGATTGGGGTTCTTTTTGGTCCATGGACCATAGACCATGGACCATGGCGGTTTATGGCTTAATCAGCTCGAGCCTTTAACATACCTTAACATGCTCTTCCATCATCCTTAAGCAGCTATGGACCATGGTCTATGGACTATGGTCTGATTCCCCTAATTTTGCCCCTGGAT
>JAKFCJ010000188.1:0-3115 GCA_036676705.1 Bacteroidota bacterium | reverse complement strand
AAAAACAAAATGCTCGTCCTCAATGCCATTAGAAACAAGATAATCCACCGGATTTTTGCCGTAGTACGAAATCAAAAGCCATATTCACTTTTGGAATTGTCATAGAAATCAGGATGACGGCCTATATAGATTTTTCAATTTCCTCAAATAGTCTCACCCTCTCACCCTCTCACCCTCTCCAAGTCTTTTAAAAACGGATCACGAAATGTTCTTCTTCCTGCTCTTTGCGGAGGAAAATAATGCCGATATAAAACAGGTCTATACTCACTTTTACCTTTGGATGGGCTTTGAGCTCTTCCCAGGTTTCCGACATTTCTTTGCTCCAGTGGATATCATCAAAAACAAAGACCGTATCGTTGTGGGCCTTGGCGAGCAACTGGTCGAAATAAGCCAGGGTGGGTGCTTTCCTGTGGTTTCCGTCAATAAAAATATAGTCGAGTCGCTCGAAATCTTCCAGAACCGAAGGAAGTGTTTTATCAAAATTACCGGTAACCAGGTGGATATCCTTGTCGATACCCAATTCCTTAAAATTAATATGGGCAAGTTCGACCAGGTTTTTGCTCCCCTCCAGGCTCACAAAACGGAAAGCTCCTGAACCCTGTCGGGCACCCAAAGCCTGGTACGCCGAGGTAATCCCCAGGGAGGTGCCGAATTCGAGCATATGTTGGGGTTTAAAATACTTACAGAGGCGATACAACAATTTCCCCCAGCGGGCGGGTTTGGCTGCGCGGGCGGCGATATCGGATATTTTCCTTTCCGTGACAGGTTGTTTTTCACCGCCGGCACCAAAGTCTTCGACCTCGGTAACAAGCCTGTTATTTAACAAACCCTGCCTTAGTTTCTCAACCACAAGGTAGTCGGGATAGACTTCCTTGTCTTCGAAAACTTTTGTGATCAGGTCAAAAACAAAGGGAGAATGCACCCCGTGTTTTGTTTTTGCGTTCACATAATACGAAGCATATTGTCTTGCCAGTTCAAGCACTAGTAATGCTTTTTAATGGTATCCAGCTCCTTTTGCAGCCTTTCCATTTGTTCATTGGCACGGGCGATCTTGTCCCTGATACCTTTGATCAACGGTCCGGCAGTTTTGCTATTTGAGAAGAAACCAATATTGTTTTCCAAAGTAACGACATCGTTTTTAAGAAAACGTAATTTTTCCTTAACGCGTCGTTCTTCGGCTTGCAAACGTTTTTTACCTTCTGAAGTAGCAGCCAGTTCGTCATAATGTTCCGTGAGCTGGCCTTCCTTCATATCTTCAGCATTGCGTTTGTGCTTCTTGTACAGGGCATCCACACTGCTGCTGAACTCTTTTTGGATCTGGTTTTTAAACTTGATCGGCACGTAACCGGCTGCGTTCCATGATTTTTGGATCTCCCGAAGTTTTTTGAATACCTCATCCGACTGGGCTTCGGTAAGTGCTTCGAGTTCTTTTACTTCCTTCAAAAGATTCTTTTTCAAATCCAGGTTATGTTCCTGTTCGTCTTTTTGCCCTTTGAAATGCTCCTCTTTCCGTGTAAAAAACGCATCACAGGCCGAACGGAAACGTTTCCATACTTCGTCGCTGTGTTTTTCGGTAACCGGTCCCACCTTTTTCCACTCTCCCTGCAATCGGATGAGTTCATTGGTGGTTTTAAGCCAGTCCTCCGAATCTTTAAGCGCTTCCGCCTTTGCACAGAGGGCTTCTTTTACGCTCAGGTTTTCGGTTTTTTCTTTATTGAGATGTTTAAAGAAATTGTTTTTTTGGCGATAGAAATGGTTACGGAGGTCTTTAAACCTGCCCCAAACGCTTTCATTCTGTTCCTTTGGAACCGGACCTATCTTTTTCCATTCTTCAAACAGACCATTGATCTGTTCTGTTTTTTCGATCCATTCCTTAGGTTTATCATACAGCAGCGTGGCAACCTGTTCGAGGCGTTCGTTCAGGGCGGTTTTCAGTTCAAGGTTTTTGCGGCGCATTTCACGCAGCTCATCCATCTGGACTTTTTTCTGCTCATAGATCTTATCGGAGGCCGCTTTAAAACGCGCCCAGATCTCTTCTGAATATTCTTTGGGAACCGGACCGGTATGTTTCCATTCGTCATGGAATTTGTTGAGCAGGTTCATGGCCACCTTAACGGAAGGCTCTTCCTGAAGCTGGTCCACCTTCATACACAAGTCGATCTTGGCTTCGAGGTTTTTCTTTCTGTCGAGTTCTTTTAACTCAAAATTGATCGACAGGTTATCGTAAAATTTATCGAGGTAAAAGCGGTAAGAATCCCAGAGTTCCTGCACATGTTCATGCGGAACAGCACGGATCTTTTTCCACTCATTCTGGAGTTCCTTGATGCGGTTGAGCGACTCATCCGTTTCGTCATTTTCGGTAAGGGCTTTCAGGTCTTCCAGTATACGGCGTTTGATACCGAGGTTTTTTTGCTTTTCATCCTCGATACGCTGGCGTTGTTCTCCTTTTCTCGCCTGTATCTTTTTGTACGCGTCGAGAAAACGCATTTTATATTCGTTTGGCTTAGGCGCGAAATCATCCTTTTCATTGCCTTCTTCCAGAAAAGTATCCAGTGCTGTATGCTCTTCTTCCGCGAAAATCACTTCCAGGTGAGATTTAACTTCCCTGG
Organism: Bacteroidota bacterium; assembly: GCA_036676705.1. GTDB lineage: Bacteria > Bacteroidota > Bacteroidia > UBA8524 > UBA8524 > UBA8524. Next base: position 506 of record JAKFCJ010000188.1, on the reverse strand, counting down.
CGATACGGTTCGCCCGGGAAAGGTCATCCTGTTTGGCTGTTTCTTCGATCAGTTCAACCAGCTGTTCTTTGCTTAGCGTGCTGAAATCGGTTTCCTCTTCATGGTCATGGTCGTCGTCCATGCGGTATGGAGCATCTTCCACTTCATCCGTTACTTCAACCACCTCACTTACCTCACTTACTTCTGCAAGCGGGCTTTCCTCAGGCTTTTCGACCTTGTCTGCAATTTTCTTTACCTTTGGTTTAGCCTTTTTATCAGCCACATCAATTTCTTCAGAAACAACAGAATTGTCTGCTGCTCCATCTCCTTCAGGTTCGTTCAGAGAATCGGGTTTTTCGGCCATTTCGGGCGTCTGATCAACCGTTTCACTGATCGGATCGGTAGTTTCTTCTTTTGTATTTTCGTTCAACATCACTAGAATTCCTTGAAAACAAGGGCGCAAAGTTATTAAAAACGTCGGGCATTTAGTTATTTTTGGCCTTCTTAAACGGAATTTTACCAAGGAA
>JAKFCJ010000187.1:0-1679 GCA_036676705.1 Bacteroidota bacterium | reverse complement strand
TTTACCCCTTCCAAAATGATAATGCCGGCTGACGTGGTTTGCAGGATGGTTTCAATAGTATCCTGGTTGGCACGAAGTTTCTTTTCCACTTCGATCTGGCGGGTGATGTCCCTGAAATTTATGATCACGGCATTGATGGCCGGGTCATTTAATCGGGAGATCCAGGAAGATTCCAGGTAATATTGGCGCCCATTTTTCCCTTTAATTTCCAGGGTCATGTTGCTGGTGCTGATCTTATCCTGGAGCATGGCGTAAAACAGGCGAATAAGCTTTACGGCGTACTGCGGGATAAGCTTTATTGCCTGGGTTCCATGAATATTTGCCGGGTTTTCGCCCAGGTATTCGGCCGTATTGGATGAGGCATACATGACCCTTCCATCCCGGTTTACCAGGATAATACCGTCATAGCCGTTTTCAACAATACTCTTCCATTTTTGCTCACTGGAGGCAAGTTGATTCTGGGCTTCAACCCGTTCTGTGATATTTCGAACAAAATACACGGCCGTATTGGAATCAGAGCGGCTGATACGCGATTCGTAATACTGCAAATGGCCAAAACGGTTTTTTCGCTGGTATTCGATCGTTTGCGTTTTTCCAGTATTCATGGCCTTTAAAATGGATGACCATACAGCTTCTTTAAGTTCTGATGACTCCGGCATGGCCCAAAAGGAAGAGCCAACGATCATATCCAGGGGAACAGGCAGGTCTTTTTCATTATTCGCCCGACAATCCAGATAAATACCATCGCGGTTGAGCAGGTAGATCAGGTCGGGTATGGCGGCCAGGATCCCCTCTTTTTGAGCCAGTTCAACTTCAAGTTGTTCCTGCAAAATTTGCGAGGCGCTGCTCCCTTCATGTTCCGGATACAAAATGATCACCCGCTCGGCGTCATCCGTTTCTTCACTTTGTCCGACAAAATAGCGGTGAGAGCCTATAAAAAAATAGGGCTCCTTTATGGTATGGATATGTTCAGCCAGTGCATCGAGTGCCCTCAGGGGTTCATGGTTTGGAAACTTTCCGAGTGCTAATTCCTGGTAGGATTTGTTGTAGTCAAGTAAGAGACCGCTCGGGCCTAATACCAGTGTGGCAAGCGGTAAACGCTCAAGATTTCCCCTGAAAGTTGGGTGTTTGGTTTCATAGTTCCCCCGATCCATGTAGGGCAAATATACACTACGAAGGCGAATGAAAAAGCCTGATTTACCTGAGTGCTAAATATTTAAAGAATTCTACCCGTTTGTTTTCGTTCATGAATTCACCGCAGTATTCGGAAGTGGTGGTAACCGAGGTTGAATCTTTCACTCCCCTGGATGACACGCAGAGGTGTTTGGCATCCACGATAACTGCCACATCTTCCGTTTGTAGGGCTTCTTTCAGGGCATTGGCGATCTGTACTGTCATGCGTTCCTGTACTTGCGGACGTTTAGCAAAGTACTGCACGATGCGGTTGATCTTCGACAGGCCAACCACTTTGCCGTTAGAGATATAGGCTACATGTACTTTTCCGATGATCGGTACAAAATGGTGTTCGCAATTGCTGTAAAATTCGATGTCCTTTTCTACCAGCATCTGTTTGTACTGGTACCTGTTCTCAAACAGGGTAACAGAAGGCTTATTGGCCGGATTCAGACCCGAAAAGACCTCCTCCACATACATTTTGGCTACACGCAACGGCGTACCCT
>JAKFCJ010000186.1:0-22790 GCA_036676705.1 Bacteroidota bacterium | reverse complement strand
GGGGTAGTTTTTCACTTTTCACTTTTCACTTTTAGTTTTCCGTAATTTCCTTGCAATTCTGACACACTTTTTTCTCAAGATAGAAGGCATCATCCCCCCAAAAAAAGGTGTCCTATTTGCGTTATTTAGACTGATTATAAAATTTTTTTCGCTGAAAATCAATATGTTAGATCATTTTCGTGTTACTACATTAGTTTTCTTTACAAGAACCCCATCTTGGCATAGTGATTGTTTACTATTCAGCAGGGATTAGTAATTTTTGGTTCATAGGTTCATTACCCGCTCCGTTTTCCCTGGGGCGGGTATTTTTTTTGCTATTTCCCCTCCAATGCCTGGCTGATCGTATAGTATAAAAATGCACGATGCGCCCGGGTACCAAGATCCCCTTTTAAGCCATTCAGTTTCAGATTTTTCTGGATAGAGATCAAGGTAGCATAAGCCGCAGCCTGACTTTCGGTATTGTGGTCGCTCGATCCTTTTAAACCGGCGATCATGATCAGATAGTCCACATACTGCTTTTGAAGATTAACCCGGAAAGTATTTACATTTCCGTTCCAGTCGGCGTTGAAAATGGCCGTTTCCAGATCGCTCATGATCTGAACCGGACTGTAAGTGTTTCCATACAACCCTGAATTTGTCACCCGGTCAAGGGTATTCGGATGCAAAATATGGATGAGTACATTTTGCTGCATGGCTAGGGCCCGTTCGTAAATTTTCGGGTCTTCGGTGCTGGCGAAGAAATTGAAGCCCCGACGTTGCCTTTGCAAGTAGTTGTAGAGTCCTTCAGAAGCTTTAAAGGCATCGGGAGCAAAAAGTTGTTCGCCCAGGTATTTCATCGCCTTTTTCTGGTAGGCGACAGGAACCGGGGTATACGGTGTTTTGGCATTGACTTGTCCTACCACACTGCGTTCTACATAAACACCACCGATATAGCGACTCATCACCGAAGTGGCGTTTCCGATCTCTCCGGTCACGGCGAAATAGGAGACCAGGAGTTCCTGGTAACCTTCGCCATCGGTGCTGTATTTGTCTTTTAGTTTGGGAATAACGGCATTGAGCATTTTCACCCTGTCATAGGAATATTGCACAGCGTCGCCTGATATATCGAAGATCATCACGCGAGGGTCAATTCCTTTGCCGGGTGCACGCATATCGTCCGCATCATTTCCAAATGTCAGGTCGGGCTCGGTACTGCGTGCAAGGATATTCGACAAACGGGCTTCTTCCTGCGCAGGGTCGCTCAAACCGGGTGAATACGCATATTCGATGGCCCAAAGGTCATACGGACCGGGTTTGGTGGTATAATAATCTCCTTGTAAGGCGTGATTCGGATTGATGTTCACCGCAGGGTAATCCATCACCGAGCCGATCAGTCCTTTTGCCTGTGTTTTTGCCGGGTTATGAATGTCTTCCGGCATCCACAGGTTCGAGGCTTTCATATTGTGCATCAATCCGAGGGTATGTCCCATTTCATGCAGGATCAGGTAATGGATGGCCGAATGGATGAATTTTTCTTTTTCCTTTTCATCGGCATCAACCGTAGTTAACTGGGTCATTCCAACCAGGGTATTGTGCTGAAGCAGTTCACCTGCCACGCAGGCATGTCCGTTATGAATTTGAGGCACTTCCGTTTCTTCATTTTCTTCCATACCCAGTCCCATTCCTGCTGTAGTAAATACATCAAACTGACGCATGCGGTTGGTGAGGAATACGAATTCAAGCATGATATCGGCACCCAGAATTTCTCCGGTTTTCGGATTTACGAAACTTGGCCCATAGCCCCCAAAAGGAGGATTTGGTGAAGAGGTCCAGCGGAGTACATTATAGCGGATATCTCCTGCATCCCAATCGGCGTCGTCGGGTTGAATTTCCACCGCGATGGCGTTAATAAATCCTGCTTTTTCAAAGGCCTGGTTCCAGGAAAGGGCGGCTTGTTTGATGGTTTCGCGGTATTCGACCGGTGTGGTATTTTCTATCCACCAGGTAATGGGCTTAACCGGCTCCGACAAAGTGGCATTGGGGTCCTTTTTCACCAGGTTCCAGCGATGGATCACATCGCGGTAAGGGGCGGCCGAATATGAGGTCATGTCGTTAACCTGCTCGTTAAAATAGCCTACCCGCGGGTCATCACGACGTGGGGTAAAACCATTGTCGGCCGGAACTTCCATAAAACTATGCTGGTACACGATGCTTACCGAGCGGGGGTCGGTCACTTCCTGTCCGCCCTGGATAAAGGCAGCCGGATTATCATAGACATATTCAACAACGATATCGGTGTTCTGTTCGTAGCTCTTTATATCGGTATAGCGGGTCTTTTTCGGATTGATCGTACCCAGTGCAAAACGGAATCCTGCTCCCGGGATCGGAAGGGAAGGAGGTTTAACCCGGCTCAGGGTCTCATTTAAAAATATTTTATCCGCACTGATCAGGAACAAAGAGTCATTATCAGAGGCCACGATCTCTTCCTGGGCGAGTATGGATGGAGAAATATTCGCCCCGCGCGCTTTGTACAAAGCAGAGGCAGAGTCGAAATAGAAGGCGTTGTTTTCCTTGACGAACTGAATATCCTTATAGCTTTTCCGGATCCGGAACACCTCATTGTCGCGGTAACTCCCCCGGTGATGTCCGGCCTGGATCACGCCATTTTCGGTATAGGCGAAGTAGATATATTCTTTTTCGAGCTGTGCTTTGCTCACTTGCAAATACGCCGTTCCATCCGTGGTATCCTGGTAGATGGTAAATAATCCCGGGATCTTTTTACAGGCTTTCACTTTTGAGGCAATGCTGGGCATACCTTTTTTTGCAGGAGCTTCCGGTGCTGTTTTAGTGGTTTGTTTCGGCTGGCGGCAGGCAACGCTCAGCAATATCACGGCACTTAACACCCATAGTATTTTTTTCATTCGAATAGAATTTGAATACAAATAAGCGCGGAAATTAGCCATTCCGGAGCGAAGAATCTATAAAGGGAGCTTTACGCAGGACAAAAATTTCCAAATTGTCGGGATTAGCCCAAATGCTTTCTTATTTTTGGCCGTATGAAAACCCTTTATGCTTTCACGATCCTTATGTTAGTGACCCTGACCGCCGCGGCCCAAAAACCCATGGAGCCTGCCGACCTTTTCCGTTTTCAACGTATTGGCGGCCAACAGGTGTCTCCCAATGGCGAATACCTTGTTTACCTGGTAACCTCCTATGATGTGGAGGCCAACAAAGGCAAAACCCGGGCTGAGCTTATCAGCTTAAAAACCGGGGAGAAACAGGTCCTGATCCCGGAAGAATACAATCCGTCAGAATTGTGCTTTCGCGCCGATGGTAAAAAACTCGGGTTTATCTCCGGCAAATCGGGCTCCGACCAGATGTGGGAATACGACATGATCGAAAAAGGTTTCAGCAATGTAACCGATATCGAAGGAGGCATCCATCTTTTCCGCTATGACCCGATGGGAGTGAAACTTCTGGTGGGCCGTCGTGTAAAGATGGAAAAGGAAGCGAAGGAAGTGTATCCGCAATTTCCAAAAACCGAAGCCCGGGTCATTGATGGATTGATGTACCGCCATTGGAATGCCTGGAGCGACTTCAGTTATAACCATCTTTTTGTCATGGAATATGGAAAGGATGATGCTGCAGGCTCCATGATCGACCTGCTCGAAGGCGAAAAATTCCATGCCCCTACCATGCCGTTCGGTGGAGCCGATGAAGTATGTTTTAGTCCGGATGGAAGCAAGGTTTACTATACCTGCAAAAAACTTTATGGCACCCAGTCCGCTCTTTCAACCAATACCGATGTTTACGAATACGACCTGGCAAGCAAAAAAACCAGGAACCTCAGCGAAGCAAATATTGGCTACGACAAAGCACCGGCATTTAATAAAGACGGAAGCAAACTGGCCTGGCTGAGTATGGAAAGAGCCGGTTATGAGGCCGATAAAAACCGCCTGGTGGTGCTCGATGTGAAAAAAGGCAAGCTGGAAGACGTTACTGCTAAATTTATCTATTCCGTTGAATCCTTTGCCTGGTCGGCCGATGCGAGTGAGATCTATCTGCTGGCCACCATAAACGCTACCGAACAGATCTTTGTTTATGCGTTGAAGGATCAAAGCATACGCCAGTTAACAAGCGGCATTCACAATTATACTTCCGTTACGGTGGTGCCCCATTCCAAAACGCCTTACCTGATTGGCTCCAAAATGAGCATGAGTCATCCGGTGGCTTTGTATAAAGTGGGCATGGATGGAAAAGAAACCCCGCTTGAAACTACCAACGATGCGCTGCTTGCTACCCTCAAAATGGGCAAGGTGGAAAAAAGGATGATCAAAACCACGGACGGCAAAGACATGTTGACCTGGGTGATCTACCCGCCCGATTTCGACCCGAAGAAAAAATACCCCACCTTATTGTATTGCCAGGGCGGACCGCAGAGTCCGGTTTCCCAGTTTTTTAGCTACAGATGGAATTTCCAGCTGATGGCTTCCCAGGGTTATATCGTGGTGGCTCCCAACCGCCGTGGCCTCCAGGGTTTCGGACAGGAATGGAACGACCAGATCGGCCATGATTACGGCGGACAAGCCATGCAGGATCTGTTGAGCGCGATCGATGAGGTTTCCAAGGAACCTTTTGTCGACAAAGACAGGAGAGGAGCCGTAGGCGCCAGTTTTGGCGGTTATTCGGTTTACTGGCTGGCCGGGAATCACACTAACAGGTTCAAAACCTTTATCTCCCATTGCGGTATGTTCAATATGGAATCCTGGTATGGAAGTACGGAGGAGATGTTCTTTGCGAATTATGATAATGGTCCGTACTGGAAAGAAGAAAACAAGGAGAACTACAAAAAACACTCTCCCCATAACTATGTAGCCAACTGGAATACACCGATCCTGGTCATCCATAACGAAAAGGATTACCGTGTACCTTTAAGCGAGGGCCTGCAAGCCTTTAACGCCGCCCAGCAGTTGGGCATCCCAAGCAAATTCCTCTATTTCCCCGACGAGGGCCATTGGGTGAATAAACCGCAAAATGCTTTGTTGTGGCAGACGGTTTATTTTGAGTGGTTGGCGCAGTGGTTGAAGGAGTAGGTTGAGGTTGAGGTTGAGGTTGAGGGGTGTTTCACTCTTTCTCTTTCTGTTTCTCTTTCTTGCGCTCTCTTAACTCTTTCTCTTCCTTGATTTAGGCAAAGTTTTGTCGGTCACGAACGCTTTTCCCCCTCTGGAGGGGGCAGGGGGAGGAAAGCCCGCCATCACAGCACAATCCCCGGATTTGGAGAATATCTTTCAGATGAACCTCCCTAAGACTTAGACTTTCCTAAGGTCCAAAAACTAGATTTATATTCGTTAAGGGTACGAAAGAAAAATCAGTAGAGTTCGATTCCCTATTGGCTACTGATACGAATCCTAAAGATTCAAAATCTGATTAGTAATTATATGGATTCTATATTTTATTTCGCTGTATTAGCGCTGATTTTAATAGGTTTTTTTAAAACAAGGAATAGTGTTATCAGAAATGTAGCTATTGGAATTTTTCTGGTGTGTCTGGCAGTAGCTTTCATTCCGTTCTCATGGTTTCCTAAGATAGATTTGCTTAAAAAATTGGAAGCAGGACAAACGATAAGTATAGGATTAAAACCTTCCGAACCAGAATGGAATGTCAACCTAACTTCTGAGAGTAAGTCCTTGGAAACTACTGATCAAATTCAACAAGTAATTTCTAGCTTGAAAAAGGTCCGGCGAATTAATCCAAGGCACCCGGAAACAATTTGGGAAACGTCTTTAATAATGATAGACATATATGGAGATAGCATTCTTTTGGAAATACATCAAACTTCAAATAATGGAACTCTTATTTATTCTGGCAATAATGTTTTTAGAAACGACTCATTAGGCGCTTATTTGGAGAGATTGACACATTACATGGGCCCTAAAAAATCCGAGTAAACATCAAAGGTAAAACGTCCCTCGGGTTAACAGTGGGATGAAACCCCCTGAAACCCTTATCCTTCGGTAGTTCGTCTTTTCCGAATACTTTGTCCGGATATCCTGAATAATGAGAAATTAACTGGTATAACCTTCGGATTGATTATAGTTCGGCTTCTAACTCCCACAAATTCAGGAGCCTAAGGCTTGGTATATTTTTAAAATCCGATGTGTTTCTGGTAATAAGAACCAAATGATGAATCATGGCTGTTGCTGCTACAATAGCATCAGGCAGTTTTATTCGGATAGCCTTTCTCAGCTCAATCGTTTTGTTGACGATTTCATAGCTCAATGGGAGAACATTCATTTCCGCTACAAAATCTTCTATCGTTTTTATTTCATCCGGATCAGCCTTGAATCCGAGTAACTCTATTTGATTGATTACTGATAAGTTGTTGCGTTGATCTAATATTATATTTTCCATCCAAAGTGTGGTTTCAGATGGAAAAGCACCTGCAAGAAACTCAATGACTGTATTGGTATCGCTTAAATAGTGCGGTCACATTCATTCCGGCTTTGTTCCACCTCCTGAAGCATTTTTTCAGCTGTTTCTTTGGAAATTGACCCTGCCCAGCTTCGTTTTGGCAATACTTTTTTCCGCTCAGGACGGATCAGTCTGAGAATATTCAGTTTCTCAAGTTGCTTAAGCAACTTGAGCCCCTGTTCATTTAATATTTCTACCTGAATAATGTTCATGACTTTACTGTCAAATATACGAATTTTTGAGGTCATTTATCTAACTGCGGCGAAACTGAGCGCAGCATAAATATCTTCTTCCCTTAATTCGTCAAAATCAGCCAATATTTCAGGAATAGTCATACCAGACGCAAGCCAGCCCAATATATCACCGACAGTAATTCGCATCCCACGTATACAGGGTTTTCCCCCACGTTTCCCGGGTTCTATGGTAATAATATTTTTATAGTCCATTATCGTGCTAATTCGTCTCGTAAAGATAATGAATTTCAGGAAATCTAGTTTGACCCTTTCATTTGGGCCACGTTAAGCCCTAGGTCATGCATAGTTTGAACCCAATTTATGGTTTTGTTCACCCGTCCCTTCGACCCCGCGTGAAGTGTAAGGGCACATTTTAAACTCCCCAGCCAGCTCATGGACCGGGCAAATGGCCTGCACCCGGATGCCTGTACCCTGTACCCTGAACCTTTCCAAGATAAATCACCAATTCCAGGCTAAGAAATCGTATATTTACCCGTCGTTTCACAGCCCTGAAACGCATCAATTAGCACGAGCATGAACAGGCCCAAAAGAGTCACCACACAATGCTGCGAGTGTAAAAATGCGTCCTGTTTTATCAAACAATGTAGCCCGGAGTACATCGCGCTGATCAGCGAGAAAAAAAATCAGATCCGGATCAACAGAGGGCAGTATATTTTCCGTGAAAATAGTCCTGTTTTTGGGATCTATTTTATCCAGGAGGGAAGGGCAAAGGTTGTCAGCTCTAATATTGACGGAAAGGAACAGATCGTACGTCTTGCCGGTGATGGTCATATTCTGGGTCATCGCGGTTATGGTGGAGAAACCCATCCGGTTGGTGCTGTTGCCCAGAACGATGTGTGGGTTTGTTTCCTCGACAACACGCTTCTTTATGAAGCCTTTAAAGCAAATTTTGAGTTTCTTTATTCTATTATGATGTTCTATTCCCAGGAACTTCGCAAAAGCGAACAAAGGGCGCAATATTTTGCACAAATGACCGTGGAGGAAAGAGTGATCTTTGCCTTACTTTATATTACTGAATCTTATGCACCGGAAAAGCAGGTGGATTTGCCGCTTATTACCCTGTCACGCCAGGAAATAGCGGATATAGCCGCCACGAACGCCGACCAGGTGAGCCGTGTACTCACATTCCTGAAAACGAAGGAGATGATCCGTGTACAGGGAAAGAAAATTTCAATTGCCGATCATGAGGGCATGAAAAAAAGTATAGCCCGGTATACAGCAGCCTATTTCTAATCGCTCAACGGAAAGAAATTTTCACTTCCCCTGACATATTTCTGCGTTTTCGCAGAAAAGTATCTGCGAACAAACAGGTTAGTCAGTGATGTTTGTCAGTGAGTACCAGTGAATTGCACAGTTACTTTGTATTACAATTTCACCAAGCTCAAAACAAACACACAATGAGAACAAAAAAAATCCATTCGATCGTCTTTGCTACAGGACTCGCTGTGGTAATGACAGGGATCACTATCAGCAGTTGTACGAAAGATGATAATGTTGATCCGGTTCCTGATCCGGAAATACCTGCAGGTACCATGCTCTCCAAAAAGCTAAGTACCGCTCCGGCTATTGACGGAACCATTGACGCGATGTGGGCGGATATCCCCATTTTGTCGACCAGCACCACCGTTCCTAACCTTGAGGCAAGTTTTGCCCGACCCGGTTGCAATGTATTTGCAGGATATGAAGGCAAAAAGAACAATGTGAAGATCCGCTCTGTATATGATGCAGATAAAATTTACTTCCTCGTTGAGTGGGATGATCCTACGGAAAGCAAAGACAGGAATTCCTGGTATTTTGATGCCACCACGAAGAGATGGAAACAGGAAAGTACCCATGCCTGCTCTAACGGGACGGCTCAGAATCCCTATTACGAGGACAAATTCTCCTTTATGTGGAATATCAATGTTCCAAGCACATCCTGGGATAAAACCAGTTGCTATACGACCTGCCATACCGGTTTAACCGCCCCGCATGTTGATGCCGTAAAACACTATACCAACAGCGCGAATGAAAAAGCAGATGTATGGCATTGGAAATATGTACGGACCAATGAGGATTATCAATTGGATGATCAATATTGGGGCTATGCCGACCCTGCCAATCCGACAGCAAATGCCGGAAGGTACTCCGATGCAAAAACAAGCGGAGGCTATGGCGACAATAAACAAAACCTGAAGTTGAGTGATGACACTTCCATTACGGTTACTGTTCCCAAATATGTTATCCCGGGAAAAACAAATCATTATTGGATCACCAAAGCAGAAATTGACGGAGGAATTGCCAAAGTTGTCACTTCGGTGAACAGCAACGGTGTGCTAAGCTATAGTGGTGGAACAATTGACCCGGCTACGGATAATGGCTATGTAAAAGGAACCGGAGCGAAAAGAATGCCCAGTATCTATTACAATGGTCCTTTTGTAGGTGGAAGAGGAGATGTGACCGCTTATGGAAAACATACCGGCACCGGTTGGGTTCTTGAGATCAGCAGGAAATTAAATACCGGCGACGATAAGGATGTTCAATTCGATGTAAAAAACGATTACGTTTTCGGGATAGGACTCTTTGAAAATGCAGGTATTGCCCACGGAATCAAAGCAAATCTGAAATTAAAATTCGAACAATAAACCGCCCCTTTGGCGTGCCCTGGTAAGTTAAACGGCCCCCGCAATTTTGCGGGGGCTTTTTTGTTGGGGGCGGGCTGAGGCGAAAAACATATATTGCCTATTCGAAAAATAGAGAAGTGCAAGGAATGTCAAAAACCAAAATTATCCTGTCTGTATTGATTGTTATTTTTAGCGTTATAGCCTATGCAGGAGATGCAGGAGCTGAAAGAGAAATGACAGGCGTTCATCCGGTTGTATCGGCCCAACGCGACAGCAGCGGGTTACGATTAAGTGTAGATTCATCCTGGACTATAAGAATACCCTGTGACACTGCTTTTTGTTGTTTGGTGGAGGAATATCCATTCCTGAAGTTAAAGGGTAATCACGTTGAGTTTAAAATACTTGTGGATTATTCTGACAATCACCCCATCGAAAAAAGGAGCAAAGGCAAGGAAACTAAAGTGCAATTGGATGATACGGCGCAACTGTTTTTGGACAGCCGAGAAGTGTTCACCTATTTTGCAGATACACTACTCAATAAAGGAAAAGGCGGGTATACCGTCTTTCCTGAGGAAAATGTGCTTAAAAAATTCGAGATGGATGAAGAAGCCGTCGTGATCGCCTATATGCTTAGAATACACAATAGATATACTCTTTTTGCGATTGCTGTAATCAAAAAGGAGAATTTGGAAAACAGCAGGAAAGAAATGGAGTTGTTTGAAAACGGACTCTTAAATTGGACTATAGGAATGAATTGAGTTCTCAAATAATGAAGGTTAAACTGCTTTCCATACTCTTACTTACTCTACTAAATTCACGATCCACAGCCCAGTGCAATTGTGCATGGATCATGGAATTTAGAGATTCCGCTCAGTTGATAGACGTATATCGGAATGGAGGTGCAAGAGGATATGATGAATTTAGCACTGGGTTTTTCCGAAAAAGGACAGAAGGCGGGGAACGTATAGTTGATTCTAAAGGAAATGAGGTTTTAAGCCAGGCTTTTGACAAGATCATCCGGATCAATGAAGATTCAAGTTTTTTAACTTTAAGGAGCGGGACAAAACAATTGGTCAAAATATGGAAACCGGATTCTATCACCCTGGAACTTGATAGCATTTCCGATCTCTGGTACATCGCCAATAACGAATATATCTATTTAAAAGGAACCCGGCTTCTTTTTATGGAAGCAGGTATTCACAGGGAAATTGGCCATGTCAAGGGTGATTCTCTCTACATCGTTGACCTCGTCATTTTTTCCAAACCAAATACCTGGCTATTTTTTGGTTTATTGAGGCTAATGCCCACCATTTTTGTTGGAGACCTGATACTTCACGGAATTGCAACGAACAGCCTTATTTTTAAAGAGGTGGAGAAGAACAATTTTTATACCGCCAATTTTTTCACGGAGAGCGAAGTCACGAAGCTGAAAGCTATTGGTATATCTGATTCGTTAAAGTGGGGAAGAAAAAAGTACTATTTTGGTTCTGATGGAGCGAGTATGTTTTACCTTCCTCAATCCTATCGAGCACGTGTTTATGATCTTCCATACAATAAAGACTTTACAACCTATGAGAAGCTAAGGCCAAGGGATTTTAATAGCGCGTTGTTTCCTTCACCGATCAAACAAGGCAAAAATTCATGGATCATCTTCCCCGACACCATTTTGAAATTAAAGGGACGACTTGATATCATAGACTATTTTGCAAATGAAGAATTGTTGTTGGTGAGTTTGGATGATAAACTGCGCATTTTCAACATAGACAGCTTGGTTATTTATGATCTTGACGGTGGAGTGCTTAATGTCGCAGAGGCTTGTCCACTCTACATCCTTACACAAGATAAGGAAAACAAAAAACACATTTATGATCTTCAAGGTCGCGAAATTGCTTCAAGCAATGTCAACGGATTTTTATTGGGCAACTATTATTTTGATGAATCAAGCGGAGAACTGGTTTTGAAAGTGGAACGTTAAACGGTTCTAAGCTAGTTGAAAATAGAATCTAATATGAAATCGAAACTACCTAAAATGGCTATTTCGTTCTCCTGATCTCCTCACCACCTCAACCCCTCACCATTTCTGCAACGTCCTCCCTACCTCAAATCTTCCCTACCTCCTTACCCTGTGCATATCTTCCCCCAATTGTGACTAAAACCATCCCACTGTACTATTTTAATACGACCTTAGCGTAGAAATTTGTTTCATCAATTATTCTGTCCTATGAAAAACAAAAATATACTGGCACTCAGCCTGCTGCTCGTGTTGAGCGCCTGCGTGCCCCAGCGGAAATACCTCGAACTGGAAACAGCCTATAAAGAACTGGAACAGAAAAAAAAGCACTGCGAAACGGAGCTTGATTCCATAAACGCGCTTAAAGAAGCCATCAAAAAGGAAAATATCAGCCTGAAGGAACATGTTTCTTACCTCGTTACCGACTCCATCGAAACCCATACCCTCTTTGAAAGCAATATGCGCCTTTATGGAGAGTTAAAAAGCTCCTACGAAAGCCTGCTCAAAAACAATGAACTGGCTGAAAAACGACTCACAGGTTCATTAAAGGAACTCGAAGCCAAACTGATGGCCAAGGAACTCGACCTGGCCCAGAAGGAAGCCACCCTGAATGAAAACATCAAAAACAACGAAAAGCTAAAAGGGGAACTGCAGCTCATGCAAACCGACCTGATCCGCCAGCAGCAGCGGGTGGCTGAACTTCAATCCATACTGAATTCAAAAGATTCGGCGGTAAAGGCCTTGAATGCCAAACTGCAACACGCGCTCCTGGGCTTTAAAGACAAAGGACTTACAGTCGAGATACGCAATGGAAAAGTATATGTGTCCATGGATGAAAAACTCCTCTTCGCGTCAGCGAGCATCGTGGTCGATAGCAAAGGAAAAGAAGCCTTGCTCGAACTGGCAAAAAGTATCCAGGGTATGAATGATATCATTGTGATGGTGGAAGGCCATACCGATGATGTGCCGATCAGTTCCGGACAGATCAAAGACAATTGGGACCTCAGCGTACTTCGCGCCACTTCCATCGTGCGTATACTCACCAAAGACGGCAAGGTAGATCCCAAACAGCTTGTGGCATCAGGCCGCGGTGAGTTTATGCCCGTTGAAACAGGAAAATCTCCGGAAGCCCGTGCAAAAAATCGCCGCACCGAGATCATACTTTCCCCAAAATTGGACGAAATTTACAAACTCTTAGATCAGGAATAGTTTTCAGTGTTCAGTTTTCAGTGTTCAGCAGATCGTGCTTCACTGAAAACTGAAAACTGAAAACTGAAAACTTCGTAGCTATGAAAGAACTGTTCAGCCTCCTATTTTGTTTTATCACCATCGGAGCCACCGCTCAGCTAAAACCCACCGATGTTGAGATCAACGACAGCCTCGGGTTGTTTGAAACCCGCGAACGTGCTGTTATTTATGATACAAAGGCGGATAGTACCAACCGCTTAAAGGTGGATTGCGGGATCAGCGACTACTTTAAAGGAAACTTCTTTACCCTCAATTATATCAATGGGGTATGTTATATGGCCGGTCAGGATACCCTGGTTTTGTTCATGGTGGATTTTAGAAACACCGAAAATGAGGTGACCATAAACCGACTGGAACTCGAATCAGGCCTCAGCCTGAAAAAGTTCGAACGCCAGATACGGCGCTGTCAGTGTAAAAATACAAGGGAAGAGGTGGAACGAATTAAAGGGGTCAAGGAGATCGCCTATACCGTTTATAAAGACGAAAGCGGATTGGGCTACCGCGCGTTTTTTCGTGATGGCCAGCTCCATTCGCTGTTGATGTATATTCCTTGTAAGGAGTAAAGTATGGTAGACTTTAAGTCCATTACTGCCATCCTTTTTGATATTGACGGGGTACTCACCGATGGGAGCATCATTCTGGATGCGAAGGGGGAGGAGATCAAAAATTTTCATGTCCGCGACGGACAGCTTATTTCCTTTATGCAGGGCAAGGGCATCGTTTTTGGCGCCATTTCGGGCCGCGACTCCGTTGCCGCGAGAAAAAGGATGGAAGACCTGAAGATCGATTTTGTGCGTTTCGGCCAAGGCAAAAAGGAAACGGCCTATGCGGCTTTTAAGAAGGAGTTTAAGCGTCAGGATAAAGAGATCCTCTATATCGGCGACGATGTAATTGACATCCCGGTGCTTACCCAGGTTGGTATTGCCGTGGCCCCGGCTGATGCTTCCTTTTATGTTGTGCCACACTTTCAGCTGCAAACCAAAGCCCTGGGCGGACGTGGCGTGTTGCGCGAAGTGATCGATGCCATCATCCAGCAAAGGGAATGGAACGAGTGGAGTGCGCCGAGAAAACGGATCGGATTTACAAAAGGTTAAAGCAAAGTAGTCGGACAAACATAATCCGTTACCGGAAACAATCCGGAGCGTTTAATGGCCGAAAAACCTCCCTGAATATTCACCACCTTATCGAAACCCCGTGCCTTCAGTATCGAACTGAATATCATGGACCTGTAACCTCCGGCGCAATGGATATGGTAGGTTTTATCCGGGTCGATATGCGCCATGTTGTGGTTGATATAATCCAGGGGTACGTTTTCAACGCCGGTAACGTGCTCAGATAAGTATTCGCTGTGTTTGCGCACGTCCAGGATATTGATGGAGCCTTTGTCAACCCTGGCTGCCAGTTCTTCTACCGTGATGGATTCGATGGTATCGACTTCTTTTCCGGAGGCCTTCCATGCGTTGACCCCTCCTTTTAAATAGCCGATCGCAAAATCATAACCAACACGTGCCAACCGGGTGACCACTTCCGATTCACGACCGGGATCGGTTACCAGCAGGATCTCCTGACGAATATCGGGGATCATGGTCCCCACCCAGGGGGCAAAATTCCCGTCAATACCAATATTGATGGAGTTCGGAATAAACCCTTTAGCAAAGGTTTCCGGATCACGGGTATCCAGGATCAGGGCCTGGGTTTCGTTGGCAACGGTTTCAAAGGCATCCGGACTAAGTGCCTGGGTTCCGCGTTCCAGGACCGTATCAATGGCATCATAACCCTGAATGTTCATCAATACATTTTTAGGAAAATAGGAGGGAGGAGGAGTGAGTCCGGTGAGCACTTCAAGTTTAAACTCTTCGAGACTCATATCCGGTCTCAGGGCATAATTTGTCTTTTTCTGATTGCCCAGGGTATCCGTGGTTTCTTTGCTCATGTTCTTACCACAGGCTGAACCTGCACCATGCGCAGGGTAAACGATGAGGTCATCGGGCAAAGGCATGATCTTATGACGTAGTGAATGGTAAAGGTGTGTGGCCAGGAGATCCTCAGTGAGTTCTGCTTTTACTTTTTGGGCCAGGTCCGGCCGGCCGACATCGCCAATAAACAGGGTGTCGCCGGTAAAAATGGCCTGTTCTTTTCCGCTTTTATCCCGGAGCAGGTAGGTGGAACTTTCCATGGTATGTCCGGGGGTATGGAGGAGTTCGATTTCCATCTCACCGATCTTAAAACGTTCACCGTCAAAACCAATATGGGCATTAAATCCGAGTTTGGCGTCTGTTGGTCCGTATACGATGGTCGCTCCTGTTTTTTTTGCCAGGTCGATATGTCCCGAAACAAAGTCGGCATGGAAATGCGTTTCAAAAATATATTTAATGGTCACCCCGTCCTTCTCCGCCTGGTCAATATAAGGCTGCACCTCGCGCAAAGGATCGATGATGGCCGCTTCTTTTCCGGAGTGAATGTAATAGGCTCCCTGCGCCAGACATCCGGTATATATTTGTTCTACTTTCATTGTTTTTCGATTTTCTGCTACAAAGTTCGGAAGACGCGAGGTGGGAAAAAGTGATTTAGGTCACTTTTGAGCCGCAGGGTGCATGGTACAGGGTTCAGGCTTTTATTAGAAGAACTGGCATTGTTTTAGCCTTTTACAGGCATGCGTTTGTTGATCATTTTAGGGGTAATTTTTTTAGCTTCTTGTGCAGGAACTTCCGGAATAAATAAATCGGAAATCATTGAAATAAGATGGGGTACGAGTTTTGGGATGTGCCGCGGGTATTGTTATGCCGAGTATCAATATACCCCGGAAGGAACACGTTTGATCCGCAAAGGTTGGGACACCGCAGCGTACCCGGAAACCCTGGAAGTATTTTCTCCGAAACCCGGTGAATGGACAGAGCTAAAAGCGAGCATTGATCTTGCAACCTTCAATGCTCTGCCAGAGAGAATCGGATGTCCCGACTGTGCCGATGGAGGTGCAGAATGGTTAGAGATCATTACTCCTGAGGGAGGTAAGAAAGTAACGTTTGAATATGGACAAGTTCCTGCCGGGCTTGAAGAAATATTGAAGTTGTTACGGAGGTAAATATTTCTTGTGTCCGCAAACACAAACCTCCGCGCCTCTGCGCCTCCGCGTCAATTATTCGTGCGCCAGCCAGTGGGAACGGGAAATATCAGACCAGACGACTCATCAGGCCATCGAGATTCTTCAGATAGATCATATTCGGCCCATCCGACAATGCTTTCTCCGGATCGGGATGTACTTCCATAAAATAACCATTGGCTCCAAAAGCCTTGGCTGCGAGGGCCATATAGGGAACAAACTTGCGGTCGCCACCCGATTTCCCGCCGGCACCCCCGGGTCTTTGAACGGAATGGGTACAATCCATACACACCGGATAACCAAATTCGGCCATGTCCGGCAGGTTGCGGAAATCGACAACCAGATTATTATAGCCGTAAATATTGCCTCGTTCAGTCAGGATGACCTGCTTATTGCCCGAATCTTTTACCTTTTGGGCAGGGTAATACATATCCTGTCCGCTTAAAAACTGGGCTTTTTTGATATTGATAATTTTTCCCGTTTTCGCCGCTGCCACGAGCAGGTCGGTTTGGCGGCACAGGAAAGCCGGTATCTGGATCACGTCGACCACTTGTCCAATGGCCTCTGCCTGGTTGCTTTCATGGATATCGGTCAATAAAGGCAGCCCGAAACGCTCCTTTACTTTTGCCAGCATTTCCAAACCCTTATCTATACCCGGACCACGAAAGGAAGTAATGGCCGTTCTATTTGCCTTATCGAAGGAAGCCTTAAAAACTACAGGCACCTTGTACTTTTCTTCAACGCGCTTCAATTCTTCGGCAACAGTATACAACAGCTCCTGATTTTCGATCACACAGGGCCCAAGGAAAAAGAATGTTTCGTTTTGAATGCGGGAGAAAAGAGTCATGCTGCAAAGATAGTGGTTTTGGAATTGAGTTTCGGGTCAAGGTGCAGGCTACAGGGCACAGGCTCCAGGCATTTTAACTGTTGACCGTCGACCGTTGACTGTCGACTCCTCAACCTCAACTTATTACCTCCTTCACTTCCTTCTCTATCAAATTTGCCTTTTCTACGATCGTATATAAGATCGTATCCAATTCATGGGCAGTCATGATCAATTGTTTGCGCAGTTTTAAGGATTCTTTCTCATCGAGCTCTCCCATTTCCAGTAAGTTGATGATCCCCATCATACGGGCCAAAGGCGCGCGCACGATATGCGACTGGATCCAGGCGATCTCACTCAGTTTTTCATTTCTTCTTTCGATCGCTTCAACATGTTTTACGGTCTCGGTTATGTCTGAGAAATAGACGGCAATTCCTGAGCTGAACGGATAAATGGAAATGTCGAACCACTTTCCGAGTCGGGGGATATGTTGTTTAAAATGAACGGCATTACCTTTGGCGAACTGTTCTGAATTCCGTTTAACGTCGCCCATATTAATAAACTCGCTAAACACCTGGAGGATACTCTTGCCGAGAACGTCCTCCCGTTTATGGGCAAGCAGGCTTTCGGCCTGCTTGTTCCAGTAGGTAATATTCAGCTCTTTATCGAGACTAAAAAACGCATCGCCTATACTCTCAAGAATTTCATTACGTTGCTTAAAGGCCTTTTCTACTTCTAACTGAAGGGTTTTTTCTTCCGTGATATCGAAAACGGTACAGATATGTGAATATTCCCCAAATTCATCGTTAAGCGGACTCATATTGATGGAGATCCAATGTTCCAAACCGTCCGGGAGTTGGATGGTAAACTCGCAACTACAGGTTCTGTCTGTCTTGCACAGGCTTTTCCAGGGCATTTTCCAAAAAGTAGACAGGTCGGCTCTTTCTATCCCTAAAATTTCCAAAAAGCGGGAATTATAATCCGAGATCCGTTCCGATTCTACATGGATCAGTGCTTTACCAAAGGCTGAATGCGAAAAGCTGTCTTTGAATTTTTGCCTTTCCCGAACAAGTTCCTGCCTCTTTTCATCCACCAGCAAGCGCAATTTGTTGGGTTGACGCGCTAAACGATAGGTAATCCAGCCTCCAAGTATAGCTAGAAGCAGTCCGAGTATAGAAATCCACCTTACCTCATACCAACCCAGATGCACACGGTTTTGAACGCATAACTTCCAATCCCCTTCATTGATCAAAATAAGACTACACCGTTCATCTACGTCGTATCTATCACCCGGAAAAAATTGTTCTTCTATTCCCGTGTTTATATCCGTCTTATAGAGTTGATACCGGTACATTCCGGATAAATAATCAGAGATGCCACTGGCTTCCATAAAGGTGTTCAACTTGATCAATACGGCTGAAAAACCAATGAATTTTTCATCCCGGAACAGCGGCAATCTGCCAATAATGCCCATTCCTCCCTGTTTCAAGCGGACAGGACCGGCGAAATAAAGTTCACGCTTTTCAATTGCCAAAAGAGCTTCTTTGTTCCTTGCAGGATCGGCTAAAACATTATACCCGATCGCGGCTTCATTGCCAGATAATGGATATACATGGGTGATGGTTCCCGAATCAAAAAGCTGTATCGCATCGATCGACCGGGCTCCGGCAAGGAGAATTTTGGCTACTTCATCAAAATTTTCAGGAACACCTTCGTTCTCGACGATAAATCCCAACGCACTTGTCACAGCTAAACTCGATTTAAAGGTCGCTTCCAGTCGTTCTTTGACCGCTAAAGCCTCCGCATCCCGGGCCTCCTTTTGGGCAGCTTTATACAAGTTGAGTTGCTGATAAGCTAAAAACTGGGTAAGAGCGAATGCCCCCAAAAACACACTCAAAGCCAGGATCAGCTTAAAAGAAAAAAATCTTTTTACCGGGTGTGGGTGGAATTTGTTTTCCAAGAGGGATTACCGCTAAGGCTGATCAAAGTTAACCTACAACCTGTTCTGGAACAAGTATTTTCCACATGATTTCAAACTTCTTCGCGAAGCAAGCCGAAGACACCGCCATGCCCGTCACTGTTTCCCCTGAGAAAACTTTTCCTCATTAAACGCTTTGGTCCCTCCACGGGGGATGGACAACGACTTCCAATCCTTATCAAGGATCAATTTCCCCAGATAGACCATTTGTCCCACGTGGTAAGGATAATGCGCCAGTTGCCGGTATAGCGCGTCACTCACTGTATGCGCTTCATTGCGGATATAAATGATCTTTTCCAGATCCTGTTCAGTCAGGGAATCCAGGGCTGAAAAGAGGACCTTCCATCCCTCATTCCATTTTTTCATCACTTCTTCCCTGGTCTTCAGGTCATTGTCAAATTCCGCCTCCCGTTCCCGCCAGGGTTTTTCACCATCGGTGGTCATAAAGTCTGTCCAGCGCGAAAGCATATTGCCCCACAGGTGTTTCACAATGGTGGCCATGCTGTTGCTCTCGGCATTCGGCTGCCAGAAAAGGCCTTTATCCGGCACCTGGGCCATTGTTTTTTCTCCGAGTGACTGGTAATACTGGAATTGTTTGCGGAGGTTGTTGAGAGTGGACATATAGGGGATTGGGGATTGGGAATTAGGGATTGGGGATTGGGTGAATGTTAGTTTTAAGAGGGACTTTCGTTTTTTCTTTTTGGGGTTTGAAAGGTGAATACCAAGACCCATACTGCAGTACCCAACCATCCGATAGTGGAGAGCGTATCGCCGAGTGGCCAATGCATAATATTAAACAGGGCTCCGACGCCTAATACTACGATCAAAACCCCCAAAACAGGAATGGACCATTTGTACAGGAAAGAACCTTTATCCAGATTTTGGCTTTCAAAATAGGATTTGGGTCCGCCCATGATTAACCAGGCTACTATGAATACGATCGCAGTATAAGCCAGGCCCCGATACCCGGGCCACTCCATGTACCGGAAAATTCCTTGCAAAACCCAGAATTCGATGAGCCCAAGTTTGATATAGTCCAAAGCACTTTTTTCTGATTTTTGATAAAACCGGAACAGGTAGCCGACTCCGATAAGTCCAAATCCCGCAAGTGGAAACAGAAACAAATAAGGCCAATGCATAATGGTGAAAAGGCTATATACAATGATCAGAGCGATCCCCAAACGGATCAACAAGCGGCTAACGAAGTGCAGATTCATCAGGGAAATATAGAATAATTTCAGGAAATCCATGGTCCATGGTCCATGGTCCATGGTCTATTTCGTAACTTGCCCCCGCATGAATAACGCGATCAAAAACGCTCAAAAAACATTTTCCATCGAACAACAAGCCATACAGGAAGTGGCTGCCCGTTTGGATGAAAACTTTCAGCACAGTGTCGAAGCCATCCTCTCCAGCAAAGGAAAACTGGTGGTATGCGGCATGGGAAAATCCGGACATATCGGCCAAAAGATCGCTGCCACCCTGGCAAGCACCGGAACACCCAGTTTTTTTGTGCACCCGGGTGAAGCCTTTCACGGCGACCTGGGTATGGTGGGCAAATCCGATGTCATTTTGCTCATTTCTTATTCGGGAGAGACAGACGAAGTGCTGCGTATCATCCCGTTTTTTAAGTGGAATGGAAACACCTTATTGGCGATGACCGGAAACCCGGAATCGACCCTGGCCAAAGAAGCCCAATTTCATCTTAATATAGCGGTGAGCCAGGAGGCTTGTCCTTTGGCCCTGGCTCCAACAAGCTCCACCACGGCTACCCTGGTAATGGGCGACGCCCTGGCGGTAGCGTTGATGGAAGCCCGGGGATTCCAGCCTGAAGATTTTGCGCGTTTCCACCCGGGGGGCTCATTGGGCCGCCGCCTGCTCCATAAAGTACGCGACTACATGCGCAGCGATAATTTGCCCTATATCGATGAAAATGCCGGGGGCAAGGATCTGGTCCTCAAACTGTCAGAAGGGCGTCTGGGACTGGTATTGGTTAAGAATACCGGAGGAAAACAACTCGGGATCATAACGGATGGCGATTTGCGCCGTGCCATGAATTCCATAGAAAATTTAAATGAGATCAAGGTGGCGGAACTTTGCAACAGGAATCCTTTGCGGGTAGCGGCAGATACCCCTATCCACGAGGCGGAACAGATCATGATCGACCGGAAGATCCTGTCGGTTTTGGTGGAAGACAAAGGCGAGATCGTGGGCGTTTGTCAGCTTTACAGCATTTACGACAAACAATGAAAGTAAAGTTCTGGATGATAGGCAAAACGGCTGAGCCCTACCTGGAGGCGGGAATGGCCATTTATGAAAAACGTTTGCCCCATTATCTGCCGTTCCAGAGCGAATGCATTCCCGATGTCAAACAGGCCAAAAACCTCGATACCGAACTATTAAAAAACAAAGAGGGCGAATCCATCCTTAAAAAACTGGATAAACGTGATTTTTTGGTGTTGTTGGATGAAAACGGGAAAAGCTACCGTTCGGTCGATTTTGCCTCACAGATGGAACGCTGGTCGATCCAGGGTATCGATACCCTGGTTTTTGTGATCGGAGGGGCGTATGGATTTTCGGAAGAAGTTTACGCCAGGGCCAATGCAAAAATGAGCCTGTCGCCCATGACATTTTCGCATCAAATGGTCAGGCTCATCTTCCTGGAACAGCTTTATCGCGCCTGCAGCATCAATAAAGGAGAGCCCTACCACCATGAGTAAATCCTTTCAGTTCATACAGTTTTCCCTAAAACAGGAAAAAAGCGCTCAACGGATGAGCACCGATTCGATGGTTCTGGGAGCCGTCGCCGGATTGGAGGGGGCCATGAACATTCTTGATATTGGAACCGGTACCGGCGTGCTGGCCCTAATGATGGCGCAAAAACACCCCGAAGCCCTGGTCGATGCCGTGGAGATCGACACCGATTCTGCCGCCGAGGCAAAGGAAAATTTCGAGAATTCGCCATGGAGCTACCGCCTGAGCTGTTATGCCGAATCTTTTCAGGCGTTTATCCGCGATGAGACCCTGCACTATGACCTGATCGTGACCAATCCTCCTTATTTTGAGGAAATCAGTACCCAAAAAGGAGGAAATAAAGAATGGCCGGATGCAAAACGCCTCGCTGCCCGCACCTTTTCCGCCTTGTCGTTCGACGCACTTTTAGATGGAGTGAGCCGTGTTTTGGTCAGCTATGGTCGTTTTTATGTGATCCTGCCGATCCAGGCCGAATCGATGTTCCTGGAAATGGCCTTAGCCAAAAATTTCTTTCTTTTCTATCGATTAAGGCTCCAACATGATGCAGATTCAGAAATACACCGGCTTATTTTAGGTTTTCAGAAAACGACGGCGGATTTGAGTGAAAACGTATTGGTGCTGCGGGATAAGGAGGGAAATTGGACGGAAGCCTATAAAGCATTGACCAAAGATTTCCATACGAAATAGCCTGAATTTTAACTTTCATAGCAGATTTTTTAGATTTATCAAGTATAGATTGATGCGGTATTTTATCTTTCGGGGTTTATTTTTGACCCTATGCATCATATCGCCGTTGCAGGAAACATCGGAGCGGGTAAAACCACGCTAACCACCCTGATTGCCAAACACTATGGTTGGGATCCTCATTTTGAGGATGTTGAAGACAATCCGTATATCAATGATTTTTATGAAGATATGCAGCGTTGGTCTTTCAATCTGCAGATCTATTTCCTGAATAATCGCTTCAATACCATCATGCAAATTCGCAATAGCGGGAAAACCGTTATCCAGGACAGAACGGTTTATGAAGATGCCTTTATTTTTGCTCCCAACCTGCATGCCATGGGTTTGATGAGCACCCGGGATTTTGATAATTATACGCGGCTTTTTGGTTCCCTGAATTCTTTTATCCAACCCCCCGACCTGTTGATCTACCTGAGGGCTTCCATACCTACGCTGGTTAATCATATCCAGCAACGGGGCAGGGAATATGAAGACTCGATTCGCCTTGATTACCTGAAACGGTTAAACGAGCGCTACGAAGCCTGGATCAGCACCTACAACAAAGGCAAATTGCTTGTTTTGAATATCGACGACCTGGATATCAACAACAATCCGGAAGACCTCGGAACGGTAATTAGCAAAATCGACGCGGAACTGCACGGATTGTTTTAGACCATGGACCATAGACCATGGACCATAGCGCTTAGGTGTAAAAGCTAGCTTAAGGGTCCGTCATGCTGATTTCTATGACAATTCCAAAAGTGAATATGGCTTTTGATTTCGTACTACGGCAAAAATCCGGTGGATTATCTTGTTTCTAATGGCATTGAGGACGAGCATTTTGTT
>JAKFCJ010000185.1:0-14593 GCA_036676705.1 Bacteroidota bacterium | reverse complement strand
AGTACGTGAAACATTTAAGATTATAGATGATGATACCCAGGTCATGGAAATGTATATGACCCAGCCTGGTCAAAAAGAATACAAGACAATGGCTGCGCCCATGGCATAATAGAGCATGATCAAAAGGATCTCGTATTGCCAGAATCCCTTACGGACCCTTTCGATCATAGAAATGGAATCGGTCAGGTCATCGTTTTCAATAAATTGTGACACCTGTTTGCTATCGGTTGGCATAGGCTCTTCATATTCCGAATACTTACTGAAATAATCACTTCCAACATAAAAATCGGGATAGGCAAATACACTATCGGTCCTGGATAACGGATCAAAAACATGCCCAATGTCGTATTTGATTAAGAGCACTTTTAAGCGGTTAAGGGCATGGAGCACGGAGTCTTTTCGGCCTGTTTTAAGCCAATTCACCACACGCCGGCTGTTTTCTTCACTACTTGCCGGGGTTCCGGTATCAAGGGTGTGGATCATTAATCTACAGTAGTAAAGGTAGCTAGGAGGAATTGAATCCAGGTTGGGCTCGGGTTCGTTCTCCATATATTCAGTGTGTGAAGCCTTACCTTGCTTCACAGCCAAATTATACAAGAGTAATCTGGCTTGCCCGCGTTCTTTTCTGGCTTTTAACGAATCGCAGCTGCGGAAAGGACGGAAATTATCTGTTTCAAGCGGAATAAAGTGGTAGGCAAGATTGATCGTATTGGCTTCTTCCACCAGGTCGGCGGAATCAGTGAAACCTTTGGTTTGGTCATACAGTCCTTGTCGGTAAGTGAAAAAGAATGTAGCCGAAGAAAAAAATACCAGAAAAAGCAACATAAACTCACCGAACATGTAGGCTTTCTTTATCGGATAATGTGCTTTTAAGGGGTTGTTCCTAAGGTAATGGACCATCCAGATAAGCAAAATGACCACAGTGATCAGGCATGAGAAGAGGATCACCTCTTCGGCATTAAAAAAGCGGCTATTTTTCAGATCACTGAAATCTACCTTTTGGGAATAACCAGCAAGATAAAACAGGCCATGAATGAGCAAAACAAGGGGAAGCACAAAAACCACGCGGGTATTCCACAATAAGGGAAAGCGGGTGATCAACCAGGCATTGAGTTTAGTGAACATGAGGGCTTATTGATGGAAAAAACGACGTGAGGACTGAGAAATATTACGGAAATAGAGGGTTTCTACTTCATTTTTGGCCAGGGTGCCCAATACTTCTGAACTGCTCGTGGCAGCGCTAAAATGAAGCAAATACACGCCGCCATTGTATTGGATCCTGCTCAACCCTAGCGGATCCAGCGCGGCTTTGAGCGCCTCCCTGCTGGCATTTACTTCCAGTTCCAGGATCAACTGGCTTTCGCTCTCCGCCTGGTCTGCATTTCCGCTTTTGGCATCGTAACGGGCCACCCCATCGCGGATAAAAATGATGGAATCCGATACTTTCTCCACCTCATAAATATGTTGCGAGCTCAATATCATCGCAAAAGGAGCCGATACGGAATTGGCCATGAACTTCAGGTCCTGCAAAATGGTCTGCTGGGCCACAATATCCAGATTCGCCAATGGTTCATCCAGCAAGAGGATCTTGGGCCTCCTCAACAGGGTTTTCGCCAGTTCGAAACGGGTTCTGTAGCCGGAAGATAACCTTCCCCAAGTTAAGTGACGATATGGTCGCAATCCCAGACGGGCGATCATGATCTCGGTCCACAGGCGGTTTTCTTCGGGTTTATCATGGTAATGGGAAACGGTAAACTGCAAATTATCCATCAACGAACCATACCATCGCGGGATCCTTTGTTCGATATAAATAAGCTTGGTTTTCAGGGAATAGGCGTCCTGCATGCCCTCCGGGAAAAAGTAGCTGATCTTCCCTGAATCGGGCTTCAACTCAGAGGCCAGCAGGCGCAACAGCGTGGTTTTTCCATTGCCGTTCTCTCCTACCAAACCGCTGATCTTGCTCAGCTCCAGGCTGAAATTCAAATTACTGATCTGGAAGCCGCTTTTTGCATATTTTTTGGCCACATTCTCCACGGCCAGCACCTCTTTGGGTCCCTGGTACGGGTCTTTAATGCCCACCCGTTCGATCTGCTCCAAAAGCGGACGAACCTTATCGAGCCGGAATGCACCTTCATCCATTCCCAGGGTATCGTTCCAATCACAAAAAGCCAGGGTTTCCGCAAATACGACCGGGTCCCGGGTTTCTATCGCGCAATCGAGCAAACGGCGCAGGGCCAGGCCATGATCAGCCGTTTCGTAGTGGGTAAGAACTTCACGGATATGCGTGGAAAAAGCGTGTTGCATGGAGCAATGTAAGTGTAGTTGGCCATATATCCAACCACCTGGCAAATGGTAAATGCTAACAGGTTATCTATTTTTCGCTTTACTTTGCAGGCTCAGAATAAGCAAGACATATGAGCACATTCGACTTTGAAAAGCCGATCGCAGAGCTGGAGGAACAGTTGGAGAAGGCAAGGCAGATCGCGGAAAAAGGAAAAGTGGACATGAGCGCTTCCATCAAAGAGCTGGAGGACAATATCCTGAAAACCAAAAAAGAAGTGTACAGCCATTTGAGCGGCTGGCAAAAGGTACAGCTGAGTCGCCACCCCGACCGGCCTTATACCCTCGATTATATACAGGGAATATTCGACGATTTTATTGAACTGCATGGCGACCGCAATGTAAAAGACGACAAAGCCATGGTAGGCGGGATCGGCTCCATAGAAGGAAAAACCTATTTCATTATCGGACAACAAAAAGGGCGCAATACCAAACAGCGGCAAATGCGCAATTTTGGGATGGCCAACCCCGAAGGCTACCGCAAGGCCCTGCGCCTGATGAAACTGGCCGAAAAATTCAATAAACCCATCATCACCTTTATCGATACCCCCGGGGCTTCTCCCGGTTTGGAGGCCGAAGAACGCGGACAAGGCGAGGCAATTGCCCGTAACCTGCTCGAAATGGCCAAATTAAAGGTGCCTGTTATCTGCTTTATCATTGGCGAGGGTGCCAGCGGTGGTGCCCTGGGCATTGGCGTGGGCGACCGTGTCTATATGCTCGAATACACCTGGTATTCGGTGATCTCCCCGGAGTCCTGCTCTTCTATTTTATGGAGAAGCTGGGATTTTAAAGAAAAAGCAGCCGATGCGCTTAAACTTACGGCCGACGACATGCTCAAAAACGGACTCATCGACGGCATCATCAAAGAACCCCTGGGCGGTGCACATAACAACCCGGATGAGATCTTTGCGAACGTAAAAAAGGAGATCAAAAAGGTGGCAAAAGAGCTGAAACTGCTCGAACCGCGCGACCTCATGATGAAACGTATCGAAAAGTTCTCGAATATGGGTGTATTTAACGAAGAGCCGGTTGCTTAAGGTAGGCTGAGGCCCCGCTTAGGTCATTCATCAACAGGTCGACCAATCCCATCCCGCTTACAAAACCGTATTTCTCCTGGAACACCTGGGGATAGGGCGGAAGTATTTTATTTTCCCGTTTGGGATGGAAGGCATTACGTCCCTCCTGCTCGGTGGGCAACAGGTCATAGGCATGGGAGCTATGGATCTCCGTTTCCAGCCTGAGGCGTTTGATGAAGTAGCCCAAAAGTTCACCGTTCAGGTCTATCAACAGCACATGTTTTTTCAGAAGAATAGCCTCTATCTCCGGATAGAGGTAATCGAAATAAGGTGCTGAGCGGTAAGCGGTTTGCAGGCTATTCAGGTGGATGCGCAGCCAGTCTTCTTCATAACTGATACGCACCTCTCCCATGCTGTGTTTTTTATTGCGGCCATGGATGGGTACCACCAGCGCCTGCGGACCATTGGGCCCCAGGATCATCACCCGGTTGCGGTAGCTCTGTTTTTCGAAATATTCATGGATATCGATCACGATCTGCTTATTCGCGGCAATGGTTGCCCAATACGGGAGGGATCCGATATACAAACTTTGCAGGCGGATCATAGGCGTACTTTATGCATACCGATACCGTAATCCCTCACGATCAGCTCTTTAATTGCGCCATAAAGCACATAGTTCTCTTCGAAATCCGCCCCGTCGAGTTCGATGATGAGGATGGCCTGGTTTTCCAAAGTACGGAAATGCTCGAGGTAGCCTTCATGCAGCTTTCCAAGGTAATCGGGTTGGATATTACTCTCATACTCCCTGCCCCTTTTGGCGATATTGATCAGTAATTTATTCACAGGTCTGTGCAGGTACACGATCAGGTCAGGCTTACGTATCTGGGGTTCTATGAGTTCGAACATTTTATGGAAGAGGGAATATTCGTCATCATCCAGCGTGATCCGGGAAAAGACCAGGCTTTTAAAGAGGCAGTAGTCCGCAATAAATCGCGGTGCAAACAGGTCGCTTTGGGGCAAACGCGCTTTAAGTTGATTAAACCGCGCAGCCAGCAAACTCATCTCCAGGGGAAAGGCATAACGGGCCGGTTCCTGGTAGAATTTGGGCAGGAAAGAGTTGTCCTCAAAATGTTCGAGCAGCGCGATGGCTTCCCAGTCGACCGCTAATTTTTTAGCCAGCGTGGTTTTTCCCGCGCCGATATTTCCTTCCAGGGCAATGTACCAATCTTCCGCCCTGGCGATCATGTCTGCAATATTCCCGGGTTAAAGGCTTTGGTGAGCGGGGCATTGTTGGCCGCTTCTATGCCCATGGCGATCCATTTGCGGGTATCCAGGGGATGGATGATGGCATCCACCCAAAGGCGACTGGCCGCATAATAGGGCGTTGTCTGGGCCTCATAACGGTCCGTAATTTCTGCCAGCAATGCCGATTCCTGTTCCGGGGTGATCTCAACGCCCGATGCTTTTTTATTGGCTGTCTGGATCTGAAGGAGCGTTTTTGCCGCCTGGGAGCCGCCCATTACCGCGATCTTGCCCGTAGGCCAGCTCACGATAAAACGGGGGTCATAGGCCTTGCCGCACATGGCGTAATTACCGGCGCCGTAAGAGTTACCGGTGATAATGGTAAACTTGGGCACCACCGAATTGGCCACGGCGCTTACCATTTTGGCTCCGTCTTTAATAATACCGCCCATTTCGCTGCGGGAACCCACCATAAAGCCGGTCACATCCTGCAAAAACACAAGCGGGATCTTTTTCTGGTTGCAGTTCATGATAAAGCGGGCAGCCTTATCTGCCGAATCCGAATAGATCACCCCGCCAAACTGCATCTCCCCTTTTTTGCTCTTTAAAAGCAGCCTGTTATTGGCCACGATACCCACGGCCCAGCCTTCTATACGGGCATAGCCGCATAAAATGGTTTTGCCATAAAGTTCCTTGTATTGATCGAATTCGCCATTGTCCACGATCCGTTCGATGATCTCCAGCGTGCTATAGGGTTTGGTACGATCCACCGGCATGATGCCCATGATCTCGTCCGGATTTTTTATCGGAGGTTTAGCTTCTATACGATCAAATCCTGCCTTTTCAAAATGGCCGATCTTGCTCATGATGGAACGTATACGGTCCAAACAGGCCGCATCATTCGGGAATTTGTAGTCGGTCACCCCGCTGATCTCACAATGGGTAGTAGCTCCACCAAGCGTTTCGTTATCAATATCCTCTCCGATCGCCGCTTTCACGAGGTAAGACCCCGCCAAAAAGATGGAGCCGGTTTTATCCACGATCATGGCCTCGTCGCTCATGATGGGTAGGTAAGCCCCGCCCGCCACGCAGGAACCCATGATGGCCGCGATCTGGGTAATGCCCATGGAGGACATCACCGCGTTATTTCTAAATATACGTCCGAAATGTTCTTTATCCGGGAAGATCTCATCCTGCATGGGAAGAAAAACCCCCGCGCTGTCAACGAGGTAGATAATAGGCAGCCGGTTTTCCATGGCGATCTCCTGGGCACGCAGGTTCTTTTTCCCCGCCATCGGAAACCAGGCCCCCGCTTTAACCGTAGCGTCGTTTGAAACGATCACACAAAGGCGACCGCTCACCCGTCCGATCCCCGTAACCACGCCTGCTCCCGGACATCCCCCGTATTCCTCATACATATCCTCCGCCGCAAAGGCACCGAGTTCGTAAAAGTCGCTGTCTTTATCGACCAGATAGGCCACCCGTTCCCGGGCCAGCATTTTTCCTTTTTCCTTCTGTTTCGCCGCTGCCTTCTCGCCGCCACCCAAATGGATCTTTTTCAAACGCTGGTTCATCTTGTCGATGAGCTGCTTCATTTGATCCTCGTTTTTGTTAAATTCGATGTTCATAGCCTGAGGCGCAAATTAACACCCCTGGGGCTAAGATGCCAAACTAATTCTGGCTGGTGCACGATGGCTTACGCACATGTAGCAGACGCGGAGGCGCAGAGGCGCGGAGGGTTATGGTTGTTTGGGGCTAAGACGAATCTTCTTATCCCATACAATAAATGATCTTTTTTTGGATTATTTTTCCGCAGCCACAAAAACTCCGCGCCTCTGCGTCAAATATGCGCGCCCAAACCCGGAACACGAAATTTTCAGAACATTACGACCCAGTCTTTAAGCTTTATAACGGGCGTTAAGTTGTCAAACTAATTCTGGCTGGCGCACTATGGCTTACGCACAAACAATGGACGCGGAGGCGCAGAGGCGCGGGGGTGTATGGATGCATTGGGTTAAAACAAACTTTCATATCCCAAACAGTAAATTATCTATTTAAGTGTTAATTTTCCCAAAGCACAAAAAACTCCGCGCCTCTGCGCCTCCGCGTCAAATATGTGCGCCAAAACCCAGGACCCGCAACGTTATTGAACCTACTCACCCACTGAAAACTGAACACTGAAAACTGAAAACTCAAAATACCATGAAGAAACTACTCCTCCTATTCACTCTCCTCGCTATCCAAACGGTAAAAGCCCAGATAAGCTACTTCCCTCCCCTCACCGGAAGCACCTGGGACCAGGCTCCATTTAATACTTTCCCCTACGACAGCAGCTATACTGACAGCCTCTATGATTTCCTCGAAACCAAGGGCAGCAAGGCTTTTTTGGTGCTGTATGATGGCAGGATCGTGAAAGAAAAATACTTCGGGAGCTTCGGTGCTGATTCCTTCTGGTACTGGGCTTCGGCAGGGAAAACGCTGGCGGGGTTCCTCGTGGGACAGGCCCAGGACCAGGGTTTGCTGGATATCGGCAATAAGGTATCGGATTACCTGGACACCGGCTGGACGAGCTGCACCCGGCAGCAGGAGGATAAGATCAGGGTATGGCACCTGCTTACCATGAGCAGCGGCTTGAACGGCGACGTGTTCGACCCGGATTGTACGGATCCGAATTGCCTCTATTACAAAGGCGATGCGGGCACTTTATGGTATTACCACAACGCGCCCTATTTGCTCACCCATGCCGTGGTGGAAAACGCTTCGGGCAAAACTTTCCAGAACTTTACGACCCAGTCTTTAAGCGTGAAAACCGGCATTTATGGTTTATGGGCGGGCAATGTCTTTGTAAGCAAACCGCGGGTAGCGGCACGTTTCGGATTGTTGATGCTGAACGGAGGCGTTTGGGATGGCGATACCCTGCTGAAAAGACGCAGCTATTTCGACAGCATGACCACCTCCTCACAAAGCATGAATCCCGCATACGGACTGCTTACCTGGCTGAATGGCAAGGATACCCTCATGGTACCTCAATCGTCCCTGAGACTGGCCCGAAAACTCAATCCCGAAGCCCCGGATGATATGTATGCCGCCATGGGCAAAAACGACCAGAAGATCTATGTGGTCCCCTCCCAAAAACTGGTGATCGTGCGCATGGGCGATGACCCCGGCGACGGACTGCTCGGTCCCTCTTCCTTTGATGAAGTACTCTGGAGCCATATCAACCGCTGGCGCCAACTCCCAACCGGAATCGCTCCTCCGGAAGAAAACGCCCGTTTGGTCTATCCCAACCCCGCTGACGGATGGATACAGCTAACCGAAGGCACGAGCGAGGCCGGGCTTTATGACCTGAGCGGACGAGAGGTGCCCGTGGAGCTAGTCGATGGACGTTTGATCACGGAGACGGTAGCAGAAGGGGTTTATTTTCTCAGGTTAGTTGATGGATTGGGAATTCGGGTCGTGAAGGTGGTTGTGGAGCATGGACTATAGCCGGGAGCGGGGGAGCGGGCCTTCGGCCTGGAGCGGAAGAGCGGGTATTAGTTTCAGGTTGAGGGGATATATGGTCCGTCACACTGAGCGAAGCCGAAGTGCGACGGACAGAGCAGTAGCATCAGTTGGTGAGGGATCGAATGACACACTTTTCTGAATATTCCCACATCCGAAGCCCTTGCTCCCACTGAGACGCCATAAATGGACGTCTCTACATTCTCGTCATCCGGACACGGAAAACTATCTCCTACTTCGTCCGCCGAAGCTCGGGGACATTCATCAGGCTTAAAACAATCCTGCCGAGCGTAGGTGGACCATCATGTCTCCACATGACTCATTTCTTTCCGGCACATGTTGGCACACTTGCGGCAGGCCGCGGCACAGCGGACACAGTGCTCCATTTTGGGGTGTTTTTCGCATTCCCCGGCGCATTTGTCGCAGATCTCCACGCACAGTTTCAGGAATGAAGGACCATTTTCCGAACCCCTTTCAAGGACCTGGACGCTTAAACGGCATAGCTCCTCACAATCCAGGTCAAGCAGCATGCATCTTTCGAGCATCTCTTTGTCCACTTCTTTCTGGCAGGCCGTATAACAGCGCGCACATTCGGCAGCACAAAGCAATAATTCGTCTACAAGTGTCTTGCTCTCCATAATTTTATCCTTAATCAGCCAATCCCCAAGTCCCAATCCCCGGCTACAGATCCTGCTTACTCCACCTACTAACGTCCAGAAAGCTTCTTAAGTCCTAAATCTATATTCACCGCGCCAAAGCTGTTGGTCCACAACTGAAGCTTTGGCGCTAAGTGGCTTCTATGGCTTTGTCTTCCCGGCTTCAAATCCTCTAAAATCTGTCCTCCATACTTCCCTACCTACCTACCTCCCTACTTTTTTCAATCCATCGGCCTCACCTGCGTACGCTCCAACAACCGGGCATCCATGGTAATGTCCATGTTCAGGGCTTTGGAAACCATGCAGTTGGTTTTGGCATTTTCAGCGAGTTTTTCAAACTGCTGCTGGCCTATTTCCGGTACTGAAGCCTTAACCACGAGGTGGGAATGGCTGATGACATCCTTATCCAGATGCACTTCGGCCGTGGTTTCTATATTTTCAGGCGGAAATCCTGCAGCGGTTAAAAGGAAGCTCAGTTTCATGGTAAAGCAGGCTGCATGGGCCGCTCCCAGGAGCTCTTCGGGGTTGGTGCCCGGTTCTTCTTCAAACCTGGAATTCCAGGCATAAGGAGCAGCGGAAAGATAGTGGCTTTGGGTGGAAATGGTGCCCTCACCTTCTTTCCCGGTACCTTTCCAGATCACTGTGGCTGTGCGTTTCATAGTGTGACTATTTATGTTAAAATGTGAAGATCAATGATCAGCAGTTCTACCCGTGGGTTAGTTAGTGAACACTGATCTTCCGGCTATTGGTTTGTTGTGCTTCGGGTTTTTTAGGGATGGTCAGGGTAAGAACCCCATCGGCATATTTTGCCACGATCTTGCCGCTGTCGGCATCGTTGGGCAATGTTAGGGTACGGGAGAAGGAAGAATAATTGTACTCCCTGCGGAAATAGCCTTCGGGTTCATTCTGTTTGGTTTCTGTTTCTTTATCGCAGGATATGGTCAGCCGGTTTTCGTCCATGCTGATGTCAAAATCCTCTTTCTTCAGTCCAGGCGCCGCCATATCTGCGATGTAATTGTTCTTTTCCTCCCTGATATTGAGGGAAGGAACTGTTTCTACAAATGCGCTTCCTACCCAGTCATCCAGCAGTTCATTCCTGAAAAACCGGTCAAGTGGAGAACGCCAAATAGGGCTCAGACCCCGCATCCGATGCGCAGGTCTTTTTGCAAGTGCTGATTCCATTTTGTTTAAATTTTAGGTTGTTAAATGATGATTTGTACTACCTGAATCGCCATAAAAAACATGCCCGGATTTCAAGTCCGTGGTAGTCATGAAAGAAGGAAAAACCGGCCCTGGATGAATGTGGAAAGGTGGGGAAAAATTGAGGAGAATGTTCTACAGGGGGCGAGGTTGAGGTTAAGGTTGAGGTTGAAGGGATAAGGGTCCGTTTGCTGAGCTTGTCGAAGTAAACAGACAGAGCAGAAACTACTGTCCGTGACATCCCCCATATTACAGTCGAAATGAATTCAACAGATCCGGGTAGGTTCACCCAATTTTTAACCAACCCAGTTCAATCTCATGACAAAAGCAACCAATCCTGCCGAGCGCAGGCGGATCAACTTTCCATCGTCATTTCCTTCAATTTACCGTCCTTATCTGTGATGACCACGATCAGGTAATTCGTGAAATCTTCGCCCAGGGAATAGTCAAAGATTGCGAAACCTCCTTCGTTTTCAGGGTAAAAGCCTACCCGTTTCAGGTGTATTTTACCGAAGAGCTGTCGGATAGGTTCACTGGTTTTGTCATTCAGATCAATAAATGCTGCCAGTTCTTCCTCCTCCGCTACTTCCAAATGGTGCTCCAGATAAAATTTCACCGTATCCCCATTTTCATCCTCAAAGTCTCTCAGGATGTATTGCTTGTTCTGCTTATCAAAAGCATCCAGATTATCGAGTATATTTTTAACGGCATACATGTTCCTTATACCCATACTTGTCTTCTCGAAGTTCAGATCCAGTTGGATCTCCTTTCCATTGAATACCGTTTCAGCATCGTAACAGGAATCCAAATCTGCCAGGTTGATCTTTCCGAAATGGGGTAAAGTAACGATGCGTGGTTTGGGCGCTTTATTTCGGATCAGATCCAGACTATATTTTGCCAGTGAGTGTGTAAAAAATACCATCAAGCCAATTGCAGTGAATGAGCCTGCCTTGGCCGCGGAGCCCATAGTGCCCAGTTGTGCAATGGTCCTGATCAATTGCATCCATACACCAATGGTGAATAGGATCGATAAGAGCATCAATCCGATACCCATCAATTGTTTAGGAAGCATGTTTTCTTTTATTCATTAGTTAACTGTCTATGGAGGTTTTCCGGTAACGTTTGTGCCGCTTTCCCCAGCTTTTCGGCGTTCTCTTTTTTCACCGTTTCATCCGCAATATGGTAATTGTAATTCTTAAAAAGAAAATAAAAAAGCAGGCGGTTATAATGATCCAGTTCGGGGTCGGCGATGGCGGATAAAATGGCTGCTTCTACCTCGGCCCGGTTCGTTGTTTCAGCCAGGGCCCGGCCTAAACGGCCTGTGCTGCCGTAATAATGATTGGTAGCGGGGTTTTCGACACGCAGGGAGATGCCCAGGATCAGGTCGGTTACATTGATATGCAGTTCTTCCAGCTCTTTGATATAGGTTTCCCGATGTCGCCAGGCATGGCTGCTGTCCGACTGCCTTTCGAAGCGGAAGTTCATGATATCCAGATGGGCTTTGAGAAATACTTCCCAGCTATAGGTTTCGGCCGATAAGAGGGCAATATTTACCTCATTTTCTGTCGGACTCTTTTCCGTACTGCGAATAAAAAAAATCCGGGCACTTCTCATTTCATCCAGTAATTCCAGTTTCTTTTTCTGGGGTAAGGTTGTCCAGTTATTCGGAAGCGCCACCCACCCCCCTTTCCTTTCTTTTTTAATTTTGGTGGTGTTCGTATCGATCAGGCAATCTGCATAGCCGATCAAACGTGCATACTTTTGAGGAATGGGAACCGATTTGAAATTCCCTGGAAAATAGCTGGCTGTTAAGCATTCTTCCGGATAAGTTTGGTTTTGATCATGTGTAAAGAGCCATTTTCCTGTGAGGTCTTCTTCATACAGCGACCCGTCTGTTGACCAAAAGTTAAATCCGCAACTCCCTTTCAGATCAATTTGTTCAATTTTAACAACATCCTGATACAAATAGTCTGTGTAGTGCCACCTAACGATCAACACATCCCTTTGTAGCGTTGCGGAGGGGTATTTTCGCAGAAAGCTATCGAAGGGTATCTGGTCTTCCAGGTCCTTTTTTGCCTGTTTGATATCCCCGGTTTTTAACATAACAAGATGCCCAATGGTTTGGCTTTTGGAATAAAAGACCCGGTTAAAATCGCAGATCTTAAACTCCAGGTTCAGGGAGTCGACGATATAACCCAGCTTATTCATCGTCTGTTCGCTGTAAATTAATCCGTTGGAATAGGTGGTAAACGCGCTGTTCTGCCCATACGCAGAAAGGGAAAGAATGGCTCCAAATATCAGGCTCAGGTGCTTTTTCATGGTGCGGGAGTATTGGTACACCGGAATAACGAATAGGCAGACGAGAAGTTGTAATAATGACGAACCTAAGTAAATTGCCTCCATGAAACTACGTGATCTCTTTTCGGGCATAGGTAAGCAGGTGTTCATTTTAAGTGTCGGGTGCTGCTGTCTCTCTTCCGGCCACACCCAGGCTCAGGACCGGGGGATCCGGATGGTGCATGATAGTTCTTTGCACGAAGTAGCACAATTCCTGATGCACGAGCTCAGCTTTAAGATCGACCTGGCTGTTCGAAAAGGGGAGCTGCCGGCGTGGAAGGATCCAAAAAGGACTCTCCGGTGCACGGGAGCCGAATCGCAGGTGCTTTTTTATGATAGTGCGGAGATCGACCTGTTTGCTCCGGATGGAAGTGGAAAAATGGTCAAAGGTTACCGCATGGAGTGGAGGGAGATCGAAAGATGGCACTCGTTTTCTCTTGATGGCAGTGGTTCCCTGATGATAGCGATCAGACCAAACAGAAAAGTGTGGTTTGATTTGGAGCAATTAAGAAGCCAGTTCTCGATTTTCGGTCCCTTTGAAACGGTTTTACGCTCGGCCTCCCTCCCATTGAACTTCAGCTCGTTCCAGGAGAGTTTTAAAATTAAAAACGACTCGCTTTCATATAGTATCATCGCCATGGCCAATGCTAACAATCTTGGCGTTTACTGGCACCCCTGGTTGCAATTTCCTTATCGGGCAAGGCATATTTATGGACATTTTGAAGAAAGCAAATACTTTCACCTTCCCAACTCCCAACAGGGTGGAAAGGAGTATTACGATTCCGCGACTTATGCCCGAATAGGCTGGGAATCCATTGACGGCTATTATTTTTATAATGAATCCAGAATAGATTCCACCCTTCATATTACTTTCAAAAGCCTGAGCGTTTATATTCCCCAATATGTGTATTCAAGGAATGGCGGCGAATGGCAGGTGGTTCATGAGTATCCGGCGTCCGGTTACGATAATCTGATCTGGTTGGATTGCTCCGAATTAAAACAAAAGCTCCCTCCCGCAGACTACCAATTTCTGGAAACCCTCAACCGCTATTTTCTATTGAACGCCAAGGCCTTGTTTCAAAATGAATATATTGAGCCATGGTAAATATTAGAAACCGAAAACTGTCCTCCTCGTCCCAAAATCGAGGCTCACTTGAGCATCGGCAGTAAATACTGATCCACCAAATGGTAGTTACCATCCATGCTGTGCCCAACCGGACGGCATGGAACCTCTGGAACTGTTTGACTGGGGGACTGTTCGACTGGGGGACTGTGGGACTGTCAACTTTTTTCAGGACAAGACACTGAACCCGCCTTCGCTTTGTGAGGATTTCGTAATCATAGTGAATAATACGAAAAGCTACGGCGGGCGCAGAACTGAAAACTTCATAAAACGATCCTGGTTTAGTCTTTCCGGATCAGTTTCTTTCCGGTCCATATCGCCTTGTAGCCAGGCTGACCGGAGAGTTCAATTTCTAAAACTCCCTCGTCGGTCAAATCACGGAAACGCACATGGCTTTCCGGCACCCAAAATTCATCTTTATTATTAAACGGCAACTCTTCACTCCAATAAAACAGGGTCAGCATATGGTCTTTTACAGAAAATACGACCGCATGAAAATGATTTGGATAGCCGGCAGCGTAAGAATCTTCGTAGCCCGTCGGCAGCGCGAAGATCATGAATAACTGATGTTCAGGTAGTTTATGACTGAATGCCACAAAATCGTGGGGTTGGTAGTCGGTATAATAACTAAGACCGTTGATTTTGATCGCATACCAGACAGCGAATGAATAGGGATAACCGTTCTCGCTCCTAAAAATTTGCTCGTAAAAGATAGTGTCTATATGAAGCAGGCTGGGTTTCAAGAGTTTTACGGC
This sequence comes from Bacteroidota bacterium, assembly GCA_036676705.1. Classification (GTDB taxonomy): domain Bacteria; phylum Bacteroidota; class Bacteroidia; order UBA8524; family UBA8524; genus UBA8524. The sequence continues at coordinate 423 of JAKFCJ010000185.1, read as the reverse complement.
TCCGCTTTTATCATTCCTGTCTTTGAAAAGTAAGACCCCACCTGATGGAGGAAAGAAAAACGCGCTTTGTTCGGTAAACAACGTAATTTTAGTCTGTGGAGCTATGCTGTCTTTCGTCGTCTGGAGTAAGGTCGAGTCGGTGCTTCGCCTGATATAGCTTCCGTTTTTTGCATCACCATACCCGTCTGCCAAAATTCTGACCTGGGCCATGGAGGCGGCGGACAGGAAAGTCATCAGGAAAAAAGTAATCAGCTTCTGTTTCATTCCTTTATCAGATCTTCCCATGTCAGCCGGGGATCAATTTTTCTATTTTTGTAGATCTCAACTACCTCCAGATGCATCCGGTCCTGGGTTAGTTCCAGAATTTTATACTTTATTTTCCACCAGTACCAATAGTCAGCTGTTTTCAGCCCTCTCATTTCG
>JAKFCJ010000184.1:0-14591 GCA_036676705.1 Bacteroidota bacterium | reverse complement strand
AATACCTGCGTAAATGAATAGAGGCGGGATTGGACATCGATGCCTTTGCTCCACGTTTGTCCTTCTTTTGGGCCATAGGTATGGATCATTATACAGAGATCGCCAAAATGCGGGCAGGACGCGTGTTGTGGTCGGAACTGGTGAGCCGTTTCAATCCGAAAAACGACAAATCGCTGGCTTTACGTACCCATTGCCAAACCTCCGGATATAGTTTAACCGAACAGGATCCGTTTAATAATGTTACCCGTACCTGTGTTGAAGCCCTTGCCGCCGTTTTTGGAGGGACACAGAGCCTCCACACCAATGCACTCGACGAAGCCATCGCCCTGCCTACTGATTTTTCGGCCCGCATCGCCCGGAATACCCAGATCTATTTGCAGCAGGAAACCGGTATCACCCGTGAAGTCGATCCCTGGGGAGGTTCTGACCATATCGAACAGCTTACTGCCGACCTCATTGCCCGGGCACGTATCCTCATTGATGAGGTAGAAGAGCTCGGTGGTATGACCAAAGCCATCGAAACAGGCCTTCCCAAAATGCGTATCGAAGAAGCGGCCGCCATTAAACAGGCCCGTATCGATGCGCAAAAGGAAATTATTGTCGGGGTAAACCGCTACCAGGTCGACGAAGAGTCCGGACTGGAAATTCTCGAAGTGGATAATACAAAAGTGCGCGAAGGGCAGATCAGGCGTCTCAATAAAATGAAGGCGACGCGCGATGAGGCAGCGGTACAAAAAGCACTGAAAGCCATCGAAGAAGCAGCACGGGGAGAAGGTAATTTAATGGAAGCGGCCGTTGTCGCAGCACGTCTCCGGGCAAGTCTGGGTGAAATATCCCTGGCCATGGAAAATGTTTTCGGACGTTACCAGGCCAGTATCCGTTCTATTTCAGGCGTATATTCTAAAGAAATTCACATGGATGAACATTTTCTGGAGGCAAGGGCCAAATCCGACGCCTTTGAAACGCAGGAAGGCCGCAGACCCAGGATCATGGTGGCTAAAATGGGACAGGACGGTCATGACCGTGGGGCCAAGGTGATCGCCACCAGTTTCGCCGATCTTGGCTTTGATGTCGATATCGGTCCGCTTTTCCAAACCCCGGCCGAAGCAGCCATGCAGGCCGCGGAAAATGATGTAGACATACTTGGTGTAAGCAGTCTCGCAGCAGGACATAAAACCCTGGTTCCGGAACTCATTGCCCAATTAAAAAAGTTAGGCAGGGAAGACATGATGGTGGTGGTTGGTGGTGTGATCCCCCAACAGGATTACCCCTTTTTGTTTGAACACGGTGTACGGTTTGTTTTTGGTCCCGGAACCGTTATTGCCACCGCTGCATCGAAAATTTTAGACGAATTGATACGCAAAAAGTGAAAAAACGGCTGGGCTTAACACAATACAAGGAGGGCCTTTTGCGGGGCGACCGGGTTATACTCGCCAAGGCGATTACCCTGATCGAAAGCAAATTACCCGCTGATCAGGAGCTGGCCGAAGTTTTATTAACAGAAATAATTTCTCATACGGGAAAGTCGCTTCGTGTGGGCATCAGTGGCGTTCCGGGGGTGGGGAAAAGCACCTTTATTGAATCCTTTGGAACCTACCTCTGCGACCAGGGGCACAAAGTAGCCGTCCTGGCGGTTGACCCCAGTTCGACTTTGAGCAAAGGCAGCATTTTGGGGGATAAGACGCGAATGAATGCCTTGTCGGTGAACCAGCAGGCTTTTATACGCCCCAGCGCCACTGGAGGCACCTTGGGAGGGGTTACTTCCAAAACCAGGGAAAGTATTTTGTTATGTGAGGCAGCCGGGTATACCCATATCCTCATCGAAACGGTGGGAGTGGGGCAGAGTGAAACCCTGGTCCGGGAGATGGTTGACTTTTTCCTGTTACTTATGCTAGCCGGGGCCGGAGATGAATTACAGGGCATCAAAAGAGGGATCATGGAGATCTGCGACGGATTGTTGATCAATAAAGCCGACGGAGAGAATAAAAAGGCCGCCATGCGTGCTGCCGCTGATTACCGCAATGCCCTGCACATGTACCGCGAACATGAGTCTGGATGGGCGGCGCAGGTCCAGACCATTTCTTCATTAGACAAGTCGGGTATGGATGCCGTTTATACCATGCTGATGGAATATGAGAAGCTGGTGAAACAAAATGGGTTTTTTGAAAAGAACAGGCATGAGCAAAATATCGCCTGGTTGATGGAACTGATCCGAAATGAATTGTTGCGCGATTTCCAGGAATTCCAGCAGACCGATCCGGTTTGGAAAAAAGAAACCGAGTCGCTCAAATTGGGGATAAGTCCGGTCAGGACCGTGTTCCAAAACATCATCAGGGCCTACAGGAATTAATTTTTCCACAGAAATCAACATTTTTTTTCCTAGACTATCAGGCACTTAAACATGTGCAAGAGGAATTTTCATTTTGTTAACTTTCCTGCTCGATAGTTTTTGGTTTCTTTGCACCCCCTGTTGAAAAAATGAAGCGGATAATTCGGCGAATAAAGTGTTAGAAGTTTTTAAAGTGGAAGAAAATTGCGATCTTGTGGTGTGCTTGTCCCACCTTGGGTACAAGTGCTCAGGAAATAAAATCTCCGATCAGGTTTTAGCCAAGGGATCGGAGCATATTGATTTGATTTTAGGCGGACATACCCACACGTTTTTAGACGAACCCGGGGAGTTTCGCAACAAGAAAGGCCATCTAGTTATCGTTAATCAGGCGGGCTGGGGTGGAATCATGTTAGGAAGATTGGATATTAGGTGGTCGCGCAGGCGAAAGCTCGCAAACCCGCATAACACTATGTTAAAAGTTTCTTAATATTCAACTGCTTTTAATTTTTTTTATAATTTTTTTAAGAACAATTTTACGAACAGATTAGTGACTATGTCTACTCAAATGGAAATGACCTGCGAAACCGTGTGGCACAATTGCCTGAAGCTTATTAAAGATAATGTGAATCCCCAAAGCTTCAAGACATGGTTTGACCCGATCAAACCCATCAAACTGGAGAATAAGGTCCTCACTATTCAGGTACCCAGCCAGTTCTTTTACGAATGGCTGGAGGAACATTACGTAACCCTTTTGCGCAAAACACTCAAACAGGAATTAGGACCCGCCTCACGCCTGGAATATAACATTATTGTAGAAAATAGCGGGGGAGGAAACAAACCCTACACAATTAATGTACCTACAAACAGTGCAGCCCGTACCGAACAAAACGAAGTAGGTTTGCCCCTGAATATCAGCACCAATATTAAAAATCCCTTTATTATACCGGGTTTAAAAAAGATCAACATTGATGCGCAGCTAAACCCGAATTATACTTTTGAGAATTTTATAGAAGGAGATTGTAACCGTTTGGCACGTTCGGCTGGTTTTGCCGTGGCCAATAAACCGGGAGGAACAGCCTTTAACCCACTTATGGTTTTTGGAGGTACGGGATTAGGGAAAACCCATCTTGTACATGCCATTGGTAACCATATCAAGCAGGTGAACAAGAACAAAGTGGTGCTCTATGTTTCTGCTGAAAAGTTTATGAGTCAGTTTATTGACTCGGTTAAAAATAACAACAACAACGATTTTGTTAATTTTTATCAGTACCTCGATGTGCTGATCATTGATGATGTGCACTTCTTTGCCAAAAAGGAAAAAACACAGGAGATCTTCTTCCAGATATTCAACCACCTGCACCAAAGCGGAAAGCAACTGATCCTTACTTCAGACCGCGCTCCTAAGGATCTGAAGGATATGGACGAACGTTTGCTTTCCCGTTTCAAATGGGGATTGAGCGCTGACCTGCAGGTTCCCGATTTCGAAACCCGGGTGGCCATTCTGGAGCATAAGATGTACACAGACGGCATTACCCTGAACCGGGAAGTTGTGGAATATGTTGCCCACAGCATCGATACGAACATCCGTGAGCTGGAAGGTGCCCTGATCTCTTTGTTGGCGCAGGCTTCTTTGAACAGGAAAGAGATCGACCTCGACCTGGCCAAGCAGATCCTGAAAAACTTTGTAAAAAATGTATCGAAAGAGATCTCCATCGAATACATCCAAAAATTGGTATGCGATTATTTTGGGATCAGTATCGACCAGGTAAAAAGCAAAACCCGCAAAAGGGAAATTGTCCAGGCCCGCCAGATCTCCATGTATTTCGCGAAAGATCTCACCAAATCATCCCTCAAGACCATTGGAATGCATTTCGGAGGCAGGGACCATTCCACGGTTATTCACGCCTGTCAAACGGTGAATGACCTGATGGAAACGGATAAAAAGTTCAAAATTGACGTGGAAGAGCTGTCAAAGCGGATCAAGATCAACACCTTGTAAGCAAAAATTGTTTAATAAAAAGGACGCTCAACATATTGTTGTGGGTCCTTTTTTTCGTTAAACAGAAAAAATTGGGACAGTATTTGCTTATTTGTACTTCCATGCTAAGAGGATTGATTTTTTTCCTGCTTCTTGTTGTGTTCCTGCCTTCCGTATCCTTCGGGAACAAGGGAGGGAACGACAAGCCCGTGCCAGAAAAGGTAGAAGCACAACGGCGCATGGAAGCGGCGCGGATCGACTCCTTTATCAAGGCGCTCCATAAAAGCGGTTATTTTAACGGCACCCTGCTCGTAGCAAGAAAAGGTACCATTGTTTATCACCAATCCATGGGTTGGGCGGATATGGCGAATAATGACAGTGTGAACAATGAGCTGCCTTACCAGATGGCCTCGGTTACCAAACCCATTACTTCAGCGGCCATTATGCTGCTGGTTCAAAGGGGAGAGATCAGTCTCGATGATAAGATCACCAAATATTTCCCGGAATTGATGATCTACCATAAAGTAAAGGTGAGTCATTTGCTCAACCACACTTCAGGCATTCCGGATTATATCTACAGGCTTCCGGCAGCATGGAAAAAGAAGGAGTACATGACCAATGACGACCTGATCCAGTTTTACGCCACCAAAAAATTAAAAACCACTTTTGCCCCCGGCTACCGCTACGAATACTGCAATACGAATTATGCCTTGTTGGCCAGTCTGGTCGAACGGGTAACCGAACAAAAGTTCCATGTTTTTGTCAGGAATGAGATATTTGACCCCCTGGGCATGTGCAATTCCTACATTTTTACCCCGGATCGGGATTCGATGGATGGTAAAAAGGTAAAAGGCTACCGCTGGACGGGAAGAGCCTGGTTGGAATATGGCATTGACTACAGGAACGGGATCGTGGGTGATAAGGGCATGTATGCTACCGCCGATGATATGCTCCGGTTTTCAAAGGCATTTGATGAAGACTATTTATGGTGCAACGAAACCTGCGAATCCATATTTAAACCAACTTATACCTACGGTAAGGGAGAATCAGAATACGGACTCGGCTGGAGGATACGCGAATGGGACAGCTCGCGGGTACTCCTGCATTATGGTTTCTGGAATTCGTTCCGTACCGGGCTTATCGAGTTTCCGGAGTCTGATGTGACCTTTGTGATCCTGAACAATTTTACCGGTCCGAGCGGGGGCAAGGTCAATAATCGCGATATGGTTATTCGTGAGTTGATGAAAATTATGTTCCCGGTTGAAAGCAAAGAACCCATCCTTGTTGAAATTAGCGACAAGCTCGATGAGGGCACAGAATCAGAGGGCGGTGGAGAAGGAATTCCACCTACTTTGGCCGAATAGGCAAAATCTCTGGACAGGCATTGTCTTTCTGGGCAATTAGCTGCATTTTTGAGAAGTTTTATCAGAGAATATGGGAAGAGCATTTGAATTCCGTAAAGGCCGGAAAATGAAACGCTGGGACGCGATGTCCAAAGGATTTACCCGCCTGGGCAAAGAGATCGCCCTGGCCGTTAAAACAGGAGGTCCCGATGTGACCACCAATGCACGTTTGCGCGTTGCCGTGCAGAATGCCAAAGGCATCAATATGCCGAAAGACAGAATAGAAGCCGCTATCAAAAGGGCATCCTCTAAAGAGGATAAAGACCTGGAAGAGGTGGTTTATGAAGGATACGGCCCCGGAGGAGTAGCGATATTGGCCGAATGTGCCACCGACAATATAAACAGGACCGTTGCGAATATCCGCAGCTATTACAATAAGTACGGAGGCGCATTGGGCAAAACCGGCTCGCTCGATTTTATTTTCACCCGTAAAGGCGTTTTTAAAATTTCAGCCGAGGGTCGCAATATCGAGGACCTGGAACTCGAACTGATCGATTTTGGACTCGAAGAGATCCAGCAGGAAGAGGACATGCTCTTTATCTATACTGCCTTCGAAGATTTTGGCCACATGATGAAGGGATTGGAGCAGCTGCATATCGAACCGATCTCTGCGGAACTGCAACGCATCGCCATGTCAGAAACAGAAATTTCGGATGAAGTGGCGGAAGAAGTCATCAAGCTGATCGAAAAGATCGAAGAAGATGATGATGTGCAGAATGTTTACCACAATATGAAGTAGATTCCCGACGGCCTGACGCACGAAAAATTCAACGCGGAGGCGCGGTTTTGAAAACAGACTCTATCCGCTCCCCCCGCTCCGGACGAAGTCCCGCTCCCTCGCTCCCTGAACACTTAAAAAAAAACCTGAACATCGAAATGTCCAGGTTTTTTACGTTTAGGCGCTTTCGGATTATTTTCCGGCAGCGGCAGCAGCATCGTTTGCGGCCTGGCGGGTAGCACGTGTTGCTTCCACACTTAAGATCGCCACGTTTGGTGCGTGCAGCAATTCGATATTTTTAACCATGATATCCTCCACTTTAATGGATTTACCGAGTTCAACATTACTGATATCTACTTCGATTACGTCAGGCAGGTCTTTCAACATTCCTTTAATACGAACTTTTTTCAGTTTTACGGCAAGACGACCACCGGCGCGAACACCAGGGGAATTACCCGTAACAACAGTAGGAACATAAAGCGCGACGGGCTTATCCTCCTTAACTTCGAGAAAGTCAACGTGAATGATTGTATCATTCACTGGATGGAACTGCACTTCCTGGACGAGGGCTTTATACGCCTTATCACCCACTTCGATTTTCACCAGATAGGTGTTCGGGGTGTAGATAAGATTTTTAAAGTCATCGCTGTAAACAGCAAAATTTACCTGAGATTCTCCACCGTAAAGCACACAAGGTACCATTCCGGCTTCGCGGGTAAGCTTTGCTGAAGCTGTTCCAACTGATTCTCTTTCAAGGCCTTTCAGCAGAATTGTTTTCATTTATGAATTTTCTTTGGGCTGCAAATTTAAGGAAGGTTGATAAGAATTACTAATCTTAAACAAATTACTGATAGATCCGTATTCGACAACGTTCCGAATGGCATCCGCAAAGAGGGGGGCTGTACTTAAAACGCGAATTTTCCTGGACTCAATTTTCAGGGGAATGGTATCGCAAATGATCAGTTCATCCAGCTCTGAATTTTCAATGTTTTCGAAGGCGTTTCCTGAAAGCACCCCATGGGTACAGAATGCCCGTACCGACCTTGCACCGCGTTCTTTCATCATTTTGGCGGCAAGTCCGAGTGTACCCCCGGTATCCACCAGGTCATCCACGATGATCACATTGGCACCGTCAACATCACCGATCACGGTCATGCCGGCGATCTCATTGGCCTTTTTACGTTCTTTATTGCACACAACCAGGTCGCAGTTCAGCATATTGCTGAAATACCGTGCGCGGGGTGTACCGCCCATATCCGGAGCTGCAATGGTGAGGTTCTCCAGTTTCAGGTTCATGATATAGGGGATAAAGATCACCGATGCATCCAGGTGATCTACCGGGATATCAAAAAATCCCTGGATCTGTGCCGCGTGGAGGTCCATGGTCATTACCCGGTGGGCACCAACGGCCATCAGGATATCAGCCACCATTTTGGCACCGATCGCCACCCGGGGTTTATCTTTACGGTCCTGGCGGGCTAATCCATAATAGGGAATAACCGCCGTGATATAATGCGCAGACGCCCTTTTGGCCGCATCGATCATCAATAATAGCTCCATCAGGTTATCGGAAGGAGCATTGGTGGATTGTACCAGGAACACATCACAGCCCCTCACACTTTCAATATAATTGGCATGAAGTTCACCATCGCTAAAGCGACTGAGGCTTACATCGCCCAATTCCTGACCAAAATGTTCAGCGATTTTTGTGGCGATATACAAAGAATTGGTTCCGGAAAAGATCTTGACGGGGTTGTGGTAGGCGTTGTTCACGACGAGGGCTATTGAGACTTGTCAAAGGTAAGGAAAGGAGTTGCAGAATTATTCGGTGTGAATAAAATGTTAAGAGCTGGCTTTGGGCTGCGGGCTGCAGGGTTCAGGGGGCAGGCTGCTCAAGTTATAAGCATGGAGCAGGGGCATGGGGCTTTTTCCAGAAAGGCTCGAGCCGGGAGAATCAAGTGCAGTCAAATCCGCTTATAATTGCTATATCAACCCACCCAAAAGGCAGTTCTGTTAATTATGAAATTAAAACTCATGCATATTTCCTCCGGAATTGAGAATATTGATCTGGAAACGTACGCACCTGACAAAGCAGGGTTTTCAATAGTTATTGAATTAGAAATAGGAACTGAAGGATCTACTGGTGCTGATTTATTCCGGTTTACGTTATGCGACATGAAAGGAGTGATAAACACAATTTCCAGGGACACTGACTACGAAAGGAAACGCTTCGTTTCTTTGAATGGATACAATATGGTTGTCGTCAAAGACTATAGCTACCAGGTATTATTAAAGATGGTGGATGAAATATTAAATTCAATAGACACATCCAATAAATCCTGGCTACAAATTGCCCGGCAACTCAACAGGCATTTTTATTGGGAGTATCAAGATGAAGAGGATAGCAGGATATGAAAATAAGTTTTAATGAATTTTGGGATGTTGAATACAATAGGAATCCACCTCTTACCAATGAGATGGTGCTAACCGCGGAAAAAGTGTTAGGTGTCAAATTACCAACCCTTTTAATTGACCTTCTTAAAATCCAAAATGGTGGTTATACCATGGGCTTTTCATTTCCTATGACTCAACCCACATCATGGGCTGAAAATCATGTTCCTTTATCTGACCTGAATGGCATTGTAATACAGGAAAAAGACAGTTCAATTCATAATATACTTCTGTCAGATTATATGACTGAAGAATGGGGGATACCTGAAAAACAAGTCTTACTCAGCGGCGATGGACATTATTGGATAACCCTTGATTACAGAAATGGTGAAATTCCTAAAGTAAGATGGATTGACACGGAAATGGATCAGGATATTCATGTAGCAAATAGTTTTGACGAATTTATTGATTGTCTTGTTAGTGATGATACGTTTGCGGAATAAAGAATGGCATTTGTAATTACATCCAGCAATCTTAGAATTGGCGGCAATATCGAACTAACTTTAAAATCCCTACAACAGGAGAGCTAGGCAGATATCATCAGAAATAAACTGAACAATCAAACCCCTCCGCGCCTCAGCGCCTCCGCGTCAAATAAGCCGGCGAAAGCAACAGATTCGGCGGGCAAAGAAAAAGCCCCACAATGTGAGGCTTCCTAATGTTGACCGACTAGGTTTCGAACCTAGACTCTTCTGAACCAAAATCAGACGTGTTGCCAGTTACACCATCGGTCAATTTCCCTTTCGGGGTTAATCCCAAAGCGGCGAAGCCTACTTTGGGGATGCAAAAATAAGCAGATTCTGTTTACTTCCAAACGCTGACCCGAAAATTAATTCGCCATGTCGGAAATAAACTGGATCCGCATCAGTTGCAATTCTTCCAAACTGTATTCGCCGTCAAATTCTTTAACGGCTGTTTCCAGCGAATCAATTTCGGATGAACGGAAATAGTCGAAAATTTCTTCCTGGCGTTCTTCATCCAACATGTCGTTGATATAATAATGCAGGTTCAGTTTGGTGCCGCTGTATACAATGTTCTCGATCTCGTGCATCAGCTCATCACTGCTGATACCATTGGATTTGCTGATAACGTCCAGTCCGATCTTCTTATCAATATTCTGTATGATGGCGATCTTTTTTCCTGACTTATTGGGCACTGAGCGCACCACAATATCGGTCGGACGCTCGATATCGTTTTCCTCCACATATTTGGCGATCAGCTCCACAAAGGGTTTTCCGAATTTGATCACCTTGTTTTTTCCCACGCCCACAATATTTTCCATTTCTTCCATGGAAATCGGGTATTTGGTGGCCATGTCTTCCAGTGATGGTTCCTGGAAAATGACATAAGGAGGGAGGTTTTTTTGCTTGGCTACCTTTTTACACAGGTCCTTGAGCAGTCCAAACAGGGTCTCATCGAAGATGTTCTCCATCTGGGCGGTATCGAAATCGTCTTCATTGACTTTTTCAAAACTACTGTCGATGGCCATTTGAACTTTATACGGATTGAGCATGTATTCCCGGCCTTTGTCCGTTACACTCAGCAATCCATAATTTTCTATACTCTTAAAAAGGAGTCCGTTGAGCAATCCCAATCGCACAACCCCTTTCCAGAACAGGGCATCCTTGTCGGCACCTTGTCCGAAAAACGGACTCTGGTCATTGCCATAATCCGCCACTTCAGAGCTTTTGACACCTTTTAGTACATCAACGATATGTTTCAGGTTAAACTTGGGCCCAAGGGCTTCGATCGCCTGCAGGGTGAGCATCAGTTCTTCGCTCACATCAAATTTTTCTTTAGGATGGCGGCAATTGTCGCACATCTTATTGCAATCGTCTTCGTTAAAGCTCTCCCCAAAATAGTGGAGCAGCATTTTCCTGCGGCATTGGGAAGATTCGGCATAGGAGGAAGTTTCAAACAGCAACTGGGAACCAATTTCACGTTCAGCTACCGGCTTGTCCTTCATGAACTTCTCAAGCTTCTCAATATCCCCGGGGTTATAGAACAACAAACATTCGCCGTCCAAACCATCGCGACCGGCACGCCCTGTTTCCTGGTAGTAACCCTCCAGGGATTTAGGAATATCATAATGGATCACAAAACGTACGTCCGGTTTATCGATACCCATACCAAAGGCAATCGTGGCCACGATAACATCGACGTCTTCCATCAGAAATTTATCCTGGGTTGAAGCCCGGGTTTTGGCATCCATCCCGGCATGGTAGGCGAGGGCATTGATCCCGTTCACCGACAACATCTGGGCAATTTCCTCTACCTTCTTCCGGCTCAGGCAATAGATAATGCCCGATTTCCTTGAGCGGCTTTTGATGAAGGATACCATTTCCTTCATGACCTTTTCTTTGCTCTCTTTCGGACGCACCTCATAATACAGGTTCGAACGATTGAAGGAAGATTTAAAGATGGTGGCGTCGTTCATACCCAGGTTTTTCTGGATATCGGCCTGCACCTTGGGAGTGGCCGTAGCAGTGAGCGCCATCATGGGCACATCACTGATCTCTTTGACGATCTTTTTGATATTGCGGTACTCCGGACGGAAGTCGTGCCCCCATTCCGAGATACAATGCGCCTCATCCACTGCTACAAAGGAGATATTGATCTGTTTGAGAAAATCAACCGTTTCTTCCTTCTTCAGGGTTTCCGGGGCGACGAACAAAAGCTTGGTATTGCCTTCGAGTATATCCGATTTAACCTTGAGGATCTCTGCCTTGGTCAGGGAACTATTCATAAAATGGGCCACTGCATCGCTGCTCCCAAAACCCCGTATCGAGTCTACCTGATTCTTCATCAGGGCGATAAGCGGTGAAATAACGATGGCTGTTCCGTCCAGGATCAGCGCCGGTAATTGATAACAAAGCGATTTTCCGGCTCCGGTTGGCATGATCACAAAACAATCCTTGCCTTCCATCACCGACTGGATCACAGATTCCTGGTTTCCTTTAAATGCATCAAACCCAAAAAAATCTTTAAGGGCACCCTTCAAATCAACAGATTCTACCATGATGTTATAAGCGTAAGCTTTAAGCTAAATTAAAACAAAATCGGAGTAAAAAAAAAGCCTAAAACGAGTCATTTGACTAAATTCGCATCCGATTTAAAAAGTAGAGGTCTCGTTTAATAGGCTTTAAATAAAATTTACGCGAATTTAACATTTTTATGGATCAAAAGCACAAGTATGCTGTGATCATGGCAGGAGGGGTCGGAAGTCGGTTCTGGCCCGTGAGCACAAAATTGAGACCCAAGCAGTTCATCGATATTTTGGGAACCGGGAAATCCTTGCTACGACAGACGTATGAGCGATTCAGGAAAATTATTCCTGCGGAGAATATCTATATAGTGACCAATGAAATTTATGTGGATCTGGTACGCGAACATATCCCGGAAATGGATTTGGAGCAGATCGTAGCCGAACCTTTTGCCAAAAATACCGCCCCGTGTATCGCGTATGCGTCGCATCGGATCGGAAAAAAGGACCCGAAAGCGATCTGTGTGGTAGCCCCGAGCGATCACCTTATCTTACAGGAAGAAGCCTTTCTTCAGATCTGTAATGACGGATTGACCTTTTGCGAGGCGAATAATGCGCTATTATGCATTGGTATTAAACCCCATCGCCCGGATACCGGCTACGGATATATCCAACACCAGGACCACAGCGATATCGACCATATCTATAAAGTAAAGACCTTCACGGAAAAGCCCAGCCTCGAATTAGCGAAAACCTTCATCGAAAGCGGGGATTTCTTATGGAACGCCGGAATTTTTATCTGGAACCTCAACAGCATCAACCAGGCTTTCGAAAAATATCTTCCCGAGATCAACCAGCTATTTGTGAATGCCGATTATTCGATGGGCACGGACAAGGAAGCAGAAACCATCGCCAATACTTACCAGTTGTGCACGAATATTTCCATCGACTATGGCATCCTGGAAAAAGCAGATAACGCCTTTGTGATACCCGGCGATTTTGGCTGGTCTGACCTGGGTACCTGGTCGTCGTTGTATGATGTTTACGAAAAAGACGAAATGGAGAATGCCATCAATGGCCGTTTGGTAAATACCGTTGACGCACGCGGGAACATGATCTGCGTTCCTGACCATAAGATGGTGGTTGTAAACGGTGTAAACAACCTGATCATCGTCGAATCCGACAAAGTCCTGCTCGTTACCGACCGGAGCAGGGAACAGGAGGTCAAGCAGATTGTGACCGATATGAAGTTAAAGTACGGAGAAAAGTACCTTTAAAAGTTTTCAGTTTACAGTGTTCAGTTTTCAGCGGAATTCAACTGAACACTGAAAACTGAACACTGAAAACTTCTTTAAACGAAGTTCTCCTTATTCTTCATCGCATATACGAGAAGGCTGTTCGTACCTTTAAGGTTCAGTTTCTTACAAATATTGGCGCGGTGGTTATTGATCGTTTTTACACTGATCCGCATCTTTTTTGCGATCTCGTTGCTGGTATGTCCGTCTGCGATCATACGCATCACGTATTTTTCCGTTTTTGTTAAACGACGTCCTTTTATTTCAGAATCGGCCGAACTGCTACGCGAACTGCGGTTAAGCAAAAAGCTGGAAACAGAAGCGCTGAAAAAGAAGTTTCCGCTCAAAACGGTTTTAACACCTTCTGACAGATCGTTGATCGAGTTTTCTTTAAGAATGTAACCGTGAACGCCTGCCTCCAGGGCCTGGTTGAAAATGTCTTCGTCTTTGTGAACCGTGAGCGCGATCACCTTGGTAAACAAATTTTCACTCCGCACTTTCTCACAAATGTCCAGACCCGACATATCCGGCATCTCAATATCCAATAAAGCGATATCTGGTTTTTTGTTTTTGATCAGGTCCCATGCCTGACTTCCATTTTCCGCGACCCCGATCAAATCGAATTCATCGGTCATTTTTTCGAGAACGGACTTCAGTCCAAGCAGAAAAATTGGGTGGTCATCCGCGATGACAACCGTAGGTGTTTTAGCCATAATTCATTTTGTTTTATATCCCGGATTTGGTTCGAAAGGGTTAAGTCCGTTCCAAATCTGCCAACAAGATATATCAAAAAAAGAAATATGGTTAATTTTTTTGTCGTTCTTTTATCGGAAATATTCGTTAACAGCTATCAATGCCCCGTGAACACTGGTGTCCGCTTCTGTAAAAATGCTTGGGTACCTTCTTTAAGGTCTTTGGTGCCGAAACAGGCTCCAAAAGCGCTGATCTCTGTTAGAAAGCCATCCAGGTCGGCATTATAGTGGTCATTGACACACGCTATGACTTTGGCAACTGCAAGAGGAGACTTACTAGTTATTTTAGCTGCCATTGATTCACCTGCCTCAAACAACTGATCCAATGCAACAACCTGGTTCACCAGTCCGATCCTGAGGGCCTCTTCTGCCTTAATGGCTTCTCCGCTAAGTAATAATTCCATCGCACGTCCTTTCCCGATCAGTTGACAAAGGCGCTGGGTTCCGGCGTAACCCGGGATCAAAGCCAGGTTTATCTCTGGTTGTCCGAAACGTGCGTTTTCGGAAGCGATGCGAATATGGCAAGCCATGGCCAGTTCACATCCACCCCCCAAAGCAAAGCCGTTAACCAATGCGATAACAGGTTTGGAGGAATTTTCAATACGGTTCATGACAGCGTGACCGTCGGCCGACATTTTTGTACCTTCTTCCACACTGAATTCGGCAAATTCAGCAATATCAG
>JAKFCJ010000183.1:0-63228 GCA_036676705.1 Bacteroidota bacterium | reverse complement strand
AAGAACTTCATAAAAAGTATGGCGACAAACTCGTGGTCATCGGTTTCCCCTGCAACCAGTTTGGCGGACAAGAGCCCGGAGCGCCCGAAGAGATCGAAAGTTTTTGCAAAAAGAACTACGGGGTTAGCTTCTTGATGACCGAAAAGATCGATGTGAAAGGTGAAAATCAACATGCTGTATATCAATGGCTGACCAATAAAAGCCAAAACGGGGTCGACGATTACAGTATCAAATGGAATTTCAATAAGTTTATGATCGATGAGGATGGCAAGCTGATCGCGTATTTTGGATCCGCTGTAAAACCGATGGATGAGGAAATTACTTCCTTGTTAAAATGAATCCTTTTATTGCCATACTGATCATCCTGGCCACTTTTTGGTTTATGGAATTTATGGCCTGGTTTACCCACCGCTTTGTGATGCACGGCTTTTTATGGAAGATCCATCAGGACCACCACCAGGGCTCCCCGGGCTTTTTTGAAAAGAACGATCTGTTTTTCCTGATTTTCGCCGTCCCCAGTTGGCTGTTCATGATGTTTGGCATGATGGCCGGCAATGACTGGCGCCTCTATGTTGGACTGGGAATACTTTTTTATGGATGTGCTTATTTTCTTGTTCATGAAGTTATCATCCATCAACGTTTTAAGTGGTTAAGGGATTTCGACAGCACCTATATCAAAGCCATACGCCGGGCGCATAAAATGCATCATAAACACCTCGGCAAAGAGCATGGGGAGTCGTTTGGGATGTTGATCGTGAGCAGAAGGTATTGGAGGATGGTGAAGTAGTTTTCAGCTGCGCCCGCCGAAGCTTTTGTTGTTGCATTAAATGGTAATGAAGACACCACAAAGCGAAGGAGGGTTCAGTTTTCAGTGTTCAGTTTTCAGTGGTTGACTGCTAAACTCCAAAGGCCGTCACCCTGAGCCGGCAAACGTATTTATATTTTTTGCAAAATCCCCACGCCGAGTCGAAGGGCGGCGGCGCGTCGAGATCCACAGTTAAACTCACTCCCCCTCCTTGATCGGCTGCAGAATGAGCATCCAGGGTCGTTTAAGTTCCGGGATGTTGATGTATTTGACTTCAACAATTTCAGGAAAATTGGGAAACTCCTCCCTCATCCGTGCAGAATATCCAATATAGTCCACACCGCTAGTATCCTGACATACTATCCATTTTTTGTAATTGATATGATGATAATACACAAGACAATTTCGATAGTCAGTGATAACAAAATACAATCGATACTTCATGCTTGCACTGCCATCTTCCGTTGGAATTATCAGGCCACCAATAGATGGGTATTCCAAAAGAAGAGGCTTTTCGAAATCATAAACCACATCTGAGATTGTGACTTGTGTATCACCCGAAATTCCAACCTCATCCAATATTTTTTTATTGGATACAATCGAATCTAGAACTACTACATAGCCGCTTTGAATACCTTGAAAGGTTTGACCGGGCTTTTTATGGATAATGTGTATTCTGGATGGTATGTCCTCATAGAATGGGATACTGGTGACTTCCTTTTTCCTCCTTCGGCTAACAAAAGGCTTTGCGAGAGTTGCTATTCCAGGCAAGTAGTATAAGGTAAAATAAAGGCCTTCACATAGATTAAATGAATCCAAAAAGGGCCAAAGTTCCAAATTAGCTTTATGAATGGCTTCATCTCCGGAATTTTCAAAAGGTATGACACGATATTGCCCGGCACTCGGGAATTTCAGGGATAAGGGCTCATGTCCCGTCCATATGATCTTTTCAATGAGCCGGATGATAGTCCTTCGGTTCAACTGATGTTCCTTTTCTTGACAAATACGGCTGTTGTAATCGGTCAGGTCGCAGGAGCATTTTTCCATCAACAACATCCTTTCGCCCATGCCCTTTGCTGTGATCCTCCAGGCTGGGAAGCCCATAGCGAGCACATAATTGAGCAAAGTATCCGCCCGCATCTGACTTAGGGAATCGTTAAATGAATATCCTGTACGGCAATCCGTATGCGATTCCAATTGGAATTTCCAGTCGGGTAGTCGTTTCAGTACCTCTAACGCATCCTGAAGGATCCGGTAGCTGTCCTGACGCATCCTTAACATCCCATCATAGGAAAATAAGATAGGTTCAAGCGTTAAATAATCCCCAACCCTCGGATCATCAAAATCCACTGGCTTACCCATTTCCTGGGCTCCCGCAAAAAAGGAATACCCCAAAAGGAGGAATAAGAGGATTGGTTTCATGTAGGGTATAACGCTAAACAGCGAAAAAAATACATCCTTTTGGGAAGTAATTTCAATTTCCTCTTAACATTTAAGCATTTATAAACACTTATAAGTATTTAACATACAGTTAGTTCAATTCGTGAGTTCTAATTTTATAATTCCTAAAGCACATAAATCATGCGACGCCACATCATCCCCTATAACAGGCATTTGAAACTTCTCGCAAGGGAATTAAGAAACGACTGCACCAAACCAGAGTATGTTCTCTGGCAATATTTAAAAGGTAGGTTTGAAGATAAATATGATTTTCACCGCCAAAAACCACTCGGTAATTTCATTGCCGATTTCTTTTGTTATGAACTCAAACTTGTCATCGAACTCGATGGTGGTTACCATAATGAGTTAGCTGTTCAGGAAAAAGACCTCAAAAAAGAATGTTACCTGAATCAGTTTGGTCTGAACGTGCTCCGCTTCACAAATGAGGATATCTACGACAACTTAAGCAACTGCCTGGATCTATTAAGGAATTATATTACTGCGTTTGAATCAGATGATTACAAGTCCCATACGGAATTGCTCCTAAGACTGAACATACTTTCAAAGGCAGAACCTTTTTTGAATGATTTGGGTAAGTGAAGGAGATTGATTTAGCTCTGAGGGCGCGTGAAACACACCCCGTTCCCCTCTCGAGAGGGGACTTTTGGATCGGCTACTGACGTAGCCTCATGGGGAGCACAGGCAGTCGCCAGCATCTTGACAGAAAAATACTATTTTTACCACAATCTCCATCCTTCCCAAAATCAAGCTCCCCCTCTCGAGAGGGGGCTGGGGGGTGTGTCCTTTCCCCCTTTCTCCCTATCTTTGTTACAATGAGAAACCTCCTCCTCACGCTATTCCTGCTCGCCATTACCCTGGCCCATGCCGAAAAGGTGCTTTCTACCGCAGAGATCTTCGATACCCCTTATGCCTCCCAGCCTTTGGCCTGGCTTGACCGGGGGGCGGAGGTATGGATAGAAGGAAACTCCGACAACAAAGCCCGGATTAAAATTTATACCAAAGTTTGGGTAAAACGTAAGGACATGTCCCGCAGCCAGGCCAAGGCCAATGCAGTATTGCATGATATTAACGGCAAGGTGGTTGGCGGTATTTACCTGCCCCAGCAAACCATACACGATACCACAAGCTCATTCAGCACCCATGCCCTTATTTTTCGGGGTTATATTCTCAAAGACCGCATCGATCCAAAGAGTATCCCGGAAACCGAGTTGGCCAAGCTGTTGAACCCGAAAAAAAGCAAGGTGGATACGGCCGACATGAATGCTTTTATCAAACATTTTGACTTTAAGCAGATCACCGATACAGCCGGCTTGGTGGTTTATTCCATGAAAGGCAAAGAGGGCCCAAGGATGCAACTGGTCTTTAAAGATTCCCGTTTGGTGGTGGTGGTTCCAACAGCCGACCTGAACCTAAAATATTTTGAGGCCGAACTGACCCAGGCCTCCCTCCATGTGATTTATCTCGAAAAACTCAAACCCGAAGAGGAGGAGCTTATAGTGGAGTTTTTTGGGTCCCGGTAAAACCATCGATAGCCCCCAATATCCTCTCCGTCGCCCCTGCATTTTCTTCGATCCATCTGATGGCCTTCTCCCCGCTTAAATTCCGGATCTTTTCATCCTGCCATTCCATGAGCAATCCCAGCAGGTCATCCAGACCCCCGATGCTGTTTCCTCCTCCAGCCTCAGCGAGTTCCTTGCCTTCCGGATATTTTTCGCAATGATCTCCATACATAACCGGCATTCCCCAAACAGCTGCTTCCAAAATATTGTGCAGGGCATTCGAAAATCCTCCTCCCACAAAGGCCACCTGTCCGTACGGATACACATTCACCAGCAAGCCCATCTTATCAACGATCAGTACCCGGGCGTCGTCGGGCTCCTGTCCGGCTTCAAGTGCAGAATAACGAACGGATCTTCCCTTAAAGCGGGTTTCCATTTCCTTTAAACGAGACTCGGAAATATCATGCGGCACCAGCACCCAGCGCATTTCCGGGAAATGAGGAAGGGACTGTTCGACAAGCTCCTCTTCTTTTGGCCAACTGGAACCGGCAATTAATGTGAAGGAATTGGCGCAAAAAGCCTCAATAAGCGGAAGGGTTTTTCTTTGTTGGGGCAATTGGATCACCCTGTCGAAGCGGGTATCACCGGCAAAAAGAACCTGCGTAACTCCAATCTCTTTCAACAGATCGACCGAAACCTGGTCCTGGGTAAAAATCCGGGAATAGGTCCGGAGCATCTGCCGGTGTAAATTTCCATACCATTTAAAAAAGGGCTGTGAAGAACGAAAACGGGCAGAAATGAGATACGCCGGAATCTTCCGCGCCTTTATCTCCATCAGGAAAAAATACCAAAACTCGTATTTAACAAAAAAGACCAGATCGGGATCCATCAGACGAACAAAATCCTTTGCAGCACGCGGTCCATCCATAGGCAAATAGCCCACCCAGGAAGCCAGGGCATAGTTTTTACGCGATTCGTAACCGGAAGGTGAAAAAAAGCTCAGGCAGATCTCTATTCCCTGTTTATGGTAATGTTCGATCAGGGGCCTCGCCTGCTCAAATTCGCCGAGTGAGGCACAATGAAACCAATACCTTTTCCCGGATTTCAGTGCCGGCATTCGTTCACGCCAGTTCTTTCGTCCTTTTATCCAGGCTCTTGCCTTATCCGAACGTAAAGCCGCCAGGCGAATTCCCAGGGCATAAAGCCAAATTCCGATAGTATAAAGGATCCGCACTATTTAAATCGATAACCTCCAGTTTCGCTTACAACGCCGGTATAAATGGGAAGTAGCCATCCGAACCGAATGCCAACATAGGTATCCATCCTCTTGTTCGGATTGCCCGTCATCAGATCATAGTCAATTTTGCGCCTGCTTGAGGTAAAGCCCTGCATAAATTCCATTCCGATAAAAAAGTTGAGGCGGTTCCTTTTATCCAGGTTCTGATACCCGATAAACTGATTGATCATTAAGCCGCTTGTAAGCCGGTCATACCCATAGCGAAAATCACCCTGCAGGGCCGCCACATTCAGGGTATTATTTGCCAAACGCAGGTAATGCTCCACGTATCCCCCTCCCAGGGAGATCATAAGTCCGGAATTTCTGTTGCGCTGGTTAAGCGGAATGATCTTCCCCACCTTCGCGCCCAGGGTATACCCACGTTGCTGGGCGTCAACCGGAACCAATCCTCCGTTGTTGTCGACCGCATACCCGTTCGAATCGGTAATGGCATCAAAAATTCCTTTTTCACGCAACCCCGCGCCAAACCAATACGCCCCTTCGACCCCAAAAAACCAGTTCGTTCCTGTTTTATAATAAACCCCGGCTCCTACAGCTGATCCGGCGCTATAGCGTTTGGCCAGATCGGCACCTGGTATATTGAAGTTATACGTAAACTGACAGATAAACCCCGTTTTTACACGAGAAATACTATCCTGACGTTGCGCGCCGGAAATTAGAGGAACCAATACAAACAGAAGGCAAATCAATCGTCTCATGAGCTTTCAAATATATCGGATTCAGACGGAAAGTATTCCTTTGGAAAATCTATCTTTGTCCGCGTTTTAAAACAACCTATTCATGCGCAAAATTCAAATGGTCGATCTGCTTCGTCAATACGAAGAAATTCAAAGCGAGATCGATCACGCTATCTTGTCAACCATTCATACTACGGCATTTATCAATGGTCCGGAAGTAAAAACTTTTCAGAAAGAACTGGAAGATTACCTTCATGTGAACCATGTCATCCCTTGTGCAAACGGAACCGATGCCCTGCAGGTTGCAATGATGGCCCTCAACCTTCAACCCGGCGATGAAGTGATCACTGCTTCCTTTACCTATGTTGCTACTGCTGAGGTTATTGCGCTCCTCAAATTAAAACCTGTTTTGGTGGATGTCGACCCGGATACTTTTTGCATCGATACGGAGGAGATCCGAAAAGCCATTACCCCAAAAACCAAAGCCATCGTTCCGGTGCATCTCTTTGGTCAGTGTGCAGATATGGAAGAAATTTTATCCATCGCCAAAGAACATCATTTATACGTAATCGAAGATACCGCCCAGGCTATCGGAGCGGAATATACTTTTAGTGACGGCACTGTTAAAAAGGCCGGCACCATGGGAACTTTCGGCTGTACCAGTTTTTTCCCTTCCAAAAATTTAGGCTGTTATGGCGATGGAGGTGCAATTTTCACCAACGACGATGAACTGGCAAAAAAAACACGTATGATCGCCAACCATGGCCAGCGGGTTCAGTATTATCATGACGAAATCGGGGTAAACTCCCGCTTAGACAGTATACAGGCGGCAATCCTTCGTTGTAAACTTCCTCATCTGGACACCTACAATAAAAAACGCCTGGAAGTAGCTTTGTTTTATAATGCTGCCTTCGGAGAACTCGAAAACGTGATCACCCCCTGTATCGACAGCCAGAGCAGCCATGTTTTCCATCAATATACCCTGCGTTTGAAGGGGATAGACCGCGACGCACTCAGAAAATACCTGGCCGAACAGGAGATCCCGGCTATGATCTATTATCCGGTACCCCTGCATCTGCAAAAAGCATATCAGGACGACCGCTATCAGGAAGGACAGTTCCCTGTTACAGAAGAATTGTGCAAAGAAGTCATTTCTTTGCCGATGAGTCCGAACCTCGATCCGGAACAACTTAGCTATATTACCCACCATTTTAAAGCATTTTTAACCTCAAAACATATTTCCCAAGCATGAAAATAGTAGTAGTAGGAACCGGCTATGTTGGCCTTGTAACAGGAACCTGTTTCGCAGAAGTAGGTATCGATGTAGTTTGTATCGATATCGATCAAAAGAAGATCGAAGGACTGAAAAACGGCATCATGCCCATTTACGAACCCGGACTTGAGGAGATGGTGGTTAAAAATTACGAAGCCAAACGGCTCACCTTTTCTACCAATCTCGGTGAAGCCATAAAGGGAGCCGATGTGGCCTTTATCGCTGTGGGAACCCCTCCCGGTGAAGACGGATCTGCCGACCTGAAATATGTACTGGCCGTGGCCCGTGAGATCGGTGAGAACATGAACAGTTATGGAGTTGTGGTAACCAAATCGACCGTACCCGTGGGAACGGCTGAAAAAGTAAAAGTTGCCCTCCAGGAAGCCCTCGATAAAAGAGGAGTGAACATTCCCTTCGACGTTGCTTCCAATCCCGAGTTTTTGAAAGAAGGTGCCGCGATCGACGACTTTTTAAGACCCGACCGTATCGTTATCGGTGTGGAGTCGGCAAAAGCCCAGGAGATCATGAGCAAACTGTATAAACCCTTTACCCTGAACGGGCATCCTGTCATTTTTATGGATATCCCTTCAGCGGAAATGACCAAATACGCCGCGAATGCGATGCTGGCCACCAAGATCAGCTTCATGAACGATGTTGCTAACCTGTGCGAAATTGTTGGGGCCGATGTAAACCTGGTGAGAAAAGGGATAGGATCCGACCCCCGTATCGGAAATAAATTTATTTATCCGGGTATCGGATATGGAGGCTCCTGTTTCCCAAAAGATGTTAAAGCCCTGATCAAAACCGCTGCCCAAAAAGGATATAACATGCGTGTTTTAAAAGCGGTGGAAGAAGTGAATGAAGCACAAAAAGAAGTGCTCTTTAGTAAAGTAGTCAAACATTTTGGCGAAGACCTCAGCGGAAAAACATTTGGCTTTTGGGGACTTTCTTTCAAACCCAAAACCGATGACATGCGGGAAGCTCCTTCGGTGGTGATCATCGAAAAGCTTCTTGAAGCCGGTGCCAAAGTAAAAGCCTTTGATCCGGTGGCAATGGAAGAAGCCAAACATATGATCGGTAACCGCATTGAATATTGTGCCGAACAATATGAAACCTTAAAAGGGGTTGATGCCCTGATCCTGGCAACCGAATGGCCTGAGTTCCGTTTCCCTAACTTCGATCTGATGAACGAGATCATGAAGAACAAGGTGGTGTTTGACGGAAGGAATATTTACGAAGGCGACGACCTGAAAGAACGGGGCTATGCCTATTATGGAATTGGAGTTAAATAAGATGAGAAAACGTGTATTGATCACCGGAGGTGCCGGATTCCTGGGTTCCCATTTATGCGACCGCTTTATCAAGGAAGATTTCCATGTTATCGCCATGGATAACCTGATCACCGGAGACCTGCGGAATATTGAACACCTGTTCAAACTCCCGAATTTCGAGTTCTACCACCATGATGTTTCCAAATTCATCCATGTACCCGGCGACCTCGATTATATCCTCCATTTCGCCTCACCGGCCAGCCCTATCGACTACCTGAAGATCCCGATCCAGACCTTAAAAGTAGGCTCACTCGGTATCCATAATTGCCTGGGACTCGCCCGGGTAAAAAGTGCCAGGGTCCTGATCGCATCTACCTCAGAAGTTTATGGGGACCCGCTTGTTCATCCGCAAAATGAAGACTATTGGGGCAATGTAAACCCGATCGGACCGCGTGGCGTGTATGACGAAGCCAAACGATTCCAGGAAGCCATGACCATGGCCTACCATACTTACCATGGCGTTGAAACCCGTATTGTGAGGATCTTTAACACCTACGGACCTAGGATGCGCCTGAACGACGGAAGAGCCTTGCCGGCCTTTATCGGACAAGCCCTGCGTGGCGAAGACCTGACTGTTTTTGGAGATGGATCCCAAACCCGTTCCTTCTGTTATGTAGATGACCTGGTAGAAGGAATTTATCGCCTCTTATTGAGTGATTATGCCTATCCGGTAAACATAGGAAACCCGGTAGAGATCACGATCAAAGAATTTGCAGAAGAGATCATCAAGCTAACAGGCACGCACCAAAAGGTGGTTTACCGTCCCCTGCCAAAAGATGACCCAAAACAACGCAAACCGGATATAACCCGGGCCCAGGAGATCCTGGGCTGGGAGCCTAAGATGAAACGAGAAGAAGGTTTGAAGATAACGTACGATTATTTTAAAAGCTTACCTGAAGCGGAGTTGTTTAAAGACCCGCATGGCCGGGAGTTTAAGTAAAGACTTGGAGATGGTGAGACCGGTGAGGGGATGAGACATCATATGGCCGTCATCCTGAGCCTGCCGAAGGATAGGCCAGCCGTGAATTGTATATGGTTCTCTCCGGCGAATTAAATGAATTAATGAGATGAAGAATTAAATCAAAAATCATAAATGAACTACTTCGCCCACGAAACCGCAATAATCGATGAAGGCTGCCAGATCGGAGAAGGTACCAAAATATGGCATTTTAGCCACGTGATGCCTAATTGTGTCCTGGGTAAAAACTGCAACCTCGGACAAAATGTGGTCATCTCCCCTGAAGTGGTGTTGGGCAACAATGTAAAAATCCAAAATAACGTGTCCATCTATACCGGGGTGACCTGCGATGATGACGTGTTTCTCGGTCCTTCCTGCGTTTTCACCAATGTTACGAACCCAAGGAGCGCTGTAAACCGCCGCGGACAATATTCCAAAACCCATGTGGGCCAAGGAGCGAGTATTGGCGCTAATGCCACCATTGTGTGCGGACATGATATTGGCAAATTTGCCTTTATCGGCGCCGGTGCTGTGGTTACGAAAAATGTTCCTGATTATGCCTTATTGGTAGGCAATCCGGCCCGTCAAATGGGATGGATGAGCGAATATGGCCATCGGCTCGAATTTGATGCGAATGGCATTGCAAAATGTGAAGAAAGTGGAGAAATCTACGAACTGAAGGACGGAAAAGTCAGCAAAAGGAAAGCATGAAAAAGATTTTGGTTACCGGAGGTACCGGCTATATCGGTTCGCATACAGCCATCGAATTGATCGAACAGGGCTTTGAACCTGTTTTGATCGATAACCTCAGTAATTCGAAATCAGACCGACTCGATCAAATTGAAAAGATCACCGGAACCCGCCCCCATTTCGAACAGATCGAAATGTGCGATGCTCCTGCATTAAGGGTTTTTTTTAACCGTAATTCCGATATCGCTGCCGTCATCCACTTTGCTGCCGTGCTCCAGGTGGGTGATTCTGTTGAACAACCCCTTTTTTACTACCGCAACAACCTCTTGTCGACGCTGAACCTGCTGGATAATATGGTTGAATTTGGCATAAAACCCATCGTATTTTCTTCTTCCTGCACCGTTTATGGAAATCCCGATCATCTTCCGGTGAACGAGAACGCACCCATTAAAGAGGCCGTTTCACCTTATGGGAATACAAAAAAAATGGGGGAAGATATCTTACGGGATACCAGCAAGGCTACCCCGATCCAGGTTATCTCATTGAGGTATTTTAACCCTATTGGCAACCACCCGACTGCCGAAATTGGCGAAATCTCCCATGGCATTCCTACCCACCTCGTGCCTTACCTCACCCAGACTGCCCGGGGCATCCGGAGCCACCTGAATATTTTCGGGAATGATTATGCCACCCACGACGGCACCTGTGTCCGGGATTATTTGCATGTGGTGGACCTCGCCAAAGCCCATATAGCTGCCATCAAAAGGCAATTAGACAGCAAACAGGAAAACAATTTTGAAGTTTTTAATATCGGTACCGGAACAGGTTATTCCGTTTTGGATATGGTAAAAGCCTTTGAAAAGGCAACAGGCAAAGCTGTCCCTTATCAATTTGCACCCCGCCGCCCCGGAGATGTGGAAGCCGTATACGCCGACACCCGACTGGCTGAAGAAAAATTAGGCTGGAAAGCCGAACTCGGACTCGAAGACATGTTCCGCTCCGCCTGGGACTGGGAACAGAAGCTGGAGCATTAGGGGGTTGAACTCAGTTCAACAACGTGACCACCCCTTTATATTCCCTCCTCACCCCATCGTCATTAATCAACTCAACACGGTAGGTATAGTGCCCGTCCATCACCCCAACCCCCTTACTTGTTCCATCCCAATGCTGGTTCTCCCCCCTGAAAACAAGCTGTCCCCAACGGTTGTAAATTTCAATTTTGTACTCCTGTATGCCCGTTCCTACCGGCCCCCATCCCTCGTTTAAGCCATCATTATCCGGACTAAACGCATTCGGGAAATAATAATCGATCAACGAAACCCGGAGCACGATCGAATCGCGGGTTCGGCATGTGGAATCATCATACACTTCCCAATACCAGGCATATCTTCCGTTTTTATCGGCCTTCCAGGTAGTCTGGCTTCCACTGCCCATTAAGCTGTCGGAATAATACCAGTGCATTGTGGCAAACGTATCCGGTTGGCCGCTAAGCAGGATGTTTTCTCCGGGTATGGCCACTTGCGGATCTGCCTGTAATTGGATAATGGGTTTTTGATGAAGGACCACCTTCACGGAATCAATTAAAGTATCACAATCATTGCTGATCCGCACCCAATATTCCCCGCTCTGCTGAATTTTTATCTCCACCCCGCTACTTTCATCCGACCAGAGGTATTTGGCCCCAGGATTCCCTGCATTCAGGCTGAGTTCGGGTTTGAGCATACACAAGCTGGTATCAAAAAGGACTTCCTGAATTTTACTCCCACAACCGTTACAGATCTGTTTATAATTCCCCGGAGTTTCGGCTGTGAATAAATAGGGAGTAAAGGATATTGGCATATCCACAACCAGCTCTCCGCCGGTACCTTGTTCCGGGACAGGGCCAGGCTCGGCACTTTTTTCGGTATAGGCACAACCAAATTCCAGGTCCTGGTCCAAACGCAGGACAAAAAAGCCCTGTCGGTTCGCCACCCCCAATACATAAAGATTACCTGACCCATCAACATGGGTGGCATACTTGCATGCATCATAAATAGCACCCGTAGGCGCATAACCAAAAATATTATCGATGCGGTGATTGTTCACTAACAGCCCATTTTCATCCCATTCAGAAATTTTCAAAAACACCTGGTTTCCGGCAAAAGAGGTGCTGCCTACCACAATGTGGTCATTTGGCAAGACTGAACTAAATACTGGCCAATTCATCCTGACTCCCTGGGTTTGACCCAGATATTGTCCTTTCGGGCCAACACGTATGGAATAGATAAGTGAGGAATCATTGCCACTGCGCGTGATCAATGCATTGCCATCAACGGAACCACTGTTGATGGAATGAATAAATTCATTCCCAAAACTTTTTGCCCATAATAAACCCCCGTTCCTGTTAAGGGCCATAAAATTTCCCCCGGAAAAAGGAACATTCATATTTCCCGATGACGCTATAAGGGTTCCATCCGGAAGCAAAACACTGCCTCCCCAAAATGCCGCATTTTTACCAAATACTTTCGCCCAGATAATGCCCCCGCTCGTGTTCATGCTCACCGCAAAGCGATAGATACTATTATCAGGTCGGCTCAGTGAACCGAAAACCCGAAAACTTCCATCCGGATCTGCCAAAAATGAGTAGATATACAGTGACTCCACATTATCATGGATTACCGAGCGAATCAAATTCAGATTCGCATCAAACACGAGGTAAAGAATTTTATAAACCCCTCCGTTATTATGCTGGGCGATCAGGTAGATCGAATCGCTCTTTACCAGACAACGTAAATTCTGAATGGTAAAATCATTAAAGTAGGCTTTGCTCTGAAGAATTTTTAAAGAACCTCTCTCCAGCCTGAAACACTGAATACCTTTTTGCGAGAAATTTGTATAGCGCTCATTGATCACAATGACATCGCCGTTGCCGAGCGTAGAAATAGTACCCTGTGCTCCGGTACTTACACTCCCCCCGGTTTCAGCGAAGCTGCGCATCACGGAAGGTTGTCCGTGAACAGATCCGGTAAGGACGCAACAAAGCAATCCCAAAATCACAAGCACCTTTTTCATTTTAACTACAGACAGCAAATATCCTCAAAAGGTTGTACTCCCCGACTTTTAAATTACTTATCCTTACCTTTGCAGTCCTTTTTTGAAA
Organism: Bacteroidota bacterium; assembly: GCA_036676705.1. Classification (GTDB taxonomy): domain Bacteria; phylum Bacteroidota; class Bacteroidia; order UBA8524; family UBA8524; genus UBA8524. The sequence continues at coordinate 50,098 of JAKFCJ010000183.1, read as the reverse complement.
TTACCATGATCGAAGTATCCAATGTATCCCTCCGTTTTGGGAAAAGAGTGCTGTTTGAAGATGTGAATGTGAAGTTTGGCCCGGGAAATTGCTATGGCATTATCGGGGCGAACGGTGCGGGAAAATCAACCTTTATCAAGATCCTGGCTGGAGATATCGACCCGACCACCGGGCATATTTTTATTACCCCCGGCGAACGGATGGCCGTTTTAAAACAGAATCACTTTGAATTCGACCACCTGAGCGTTTTGGATACGGTCATCTACGGGCACAAAAAATTATGGGATATCATGAAGGAAAAAGAAGCCCTTTACGAAAAACCAGATTTTAGCGAAGCCGATGGCATGCGCGCCTCCCATCTTGAAAGCGAATTTGCAGAAATGCACGGTTGGGAGGCCGAAAGCGATGCCGCCGAATTGCTCAGCGGTATGGGCGTTAAAGAAGACGTGCACTACCGCAAAATGGAAGAACTCAGCGGTAGCGAAAAGGTTAGGGTTTTGATCGCCCAGGCCCTCTTTGGCAATCCGGATATCCTCTTACTGGATGAGCCTACCAACGACCTGGACATCAACTCTATACGATGGCTGGAAGACTTCCTCCTGAACTTTAAAAATACCGTGTTGGTAGTTTCCCACGACCGTCACTTTTTGGATACGGTTTGTACCCACGTGGCCGATATCGATTTTGGCAAACTTCAGATCTATACCGGTAACTATACCTTCTGGTACCAGTCAAGTCAGTTGGCCCTGCGTCAGCGCCAGGACCAGAACAAAAAATCGGAAGAGAAGAAAAAAGAACTCCAGGACTTCATTGCCCGTTTTTCAGCCAACGTGGCCAAATCGCGCCAGGCAACAGCCCGGAAGAAGATGATCGAAAAACTCGATATCTCCGAGATCAAACCTTCAAGCAGAAAATACCCGGCCATCTTCTTTAGCCAGGAACGTGAAGCCGGCGACCAGATCCTGACCGTAGAAAAACTCTCCCGCACCATAGAAGGCGAACTCCTTTACCGGGATATCAATTTCACCGTGAACAAAGGCGATAAAATTGCCATCGTTTCTAAAAACCACGTGGCGGTTACCGAATTGCTGGAAACGCTCGCCGAAGCAAAAAAACCGGATACCGGTGAAGTTCGCTGGGGGATCACCATCAATAAAGCATACCTCCCGAACGATAACAGCCCCTATTTTGAAGGGATAGACCTTAACCTCATCGACTGGTTGCGGCAGTTCTCCAAAGAAAAAGAAGAACCCTTTATCCGCGGATTTTTGGGAAGGATGTTGTTCTCCGGCGAAGAGTCGTTGAAAAAAGCGAAAGTCCTTTCGGGAGGGGAAAAGGTACGTTGTATGGTATCCAAAATGATGCTGTCCAACCCGAACATGCTCATCCTTGACGAACCGACCAATCACCTTGACCTCGAATCAATCACCGCCTTTAATAATGGTTTGATGGAATACAAAGGCACCGTGATCTTCACTTCTCATGACCATGAATTCGTTAATACCGTTGCGAACCGTATCATTGAGATCGGACCAAACGGAATGATCGACAAACTCATGTCGTACGACGACTTCCTCGATAATGCCGAAGTACAACAACAAAGTCTGGCCTTAAACGCGGTTAAATCGCGCTAGTTTATGGGCCATACCCGGCTTTCTGTCAATATCAATAAGATCGCAACCCTCCGTAACTCACGGGGAGGAAACAATCCGGATCTGATCCGGGCTGCGCTAAATGCCGAAAAATTTGGCGCCCAGGGTATTACCGTGCATCCCCGTCCTGACGAAAGGCATATTCGTTATGCCGATGTCTATGCCCTGAAAAAAGTGCTGACGACCGAGTTTAATATCGAAGGAAATCCGATGGAAAAGCGGTTTATGGATCTGGTCCTTGACGTAAAACCCCATCAGGTTACCCTTGTTCCCGATTCCCGGAACAACCTTACCAGCAACCAGGGTTGGGATACGGTTGCCCATGCCCATTATTTAAAGGAGATCATCGGGGCATTTAAAGAAGCAGGTATCCGTACTTCACTTTTCGTTGACCCGCAAATTGACATGGTTCATGGAGCGATTGAAGTGGGTGCCGACCGTATTGAACTCTATACAGAAGCCTACGCGAGCCAGTTCCCGAAAAACCCAAAAAGCGCCATTACCCCCTATCTCGAAGCCGCGAAACATGCAGAAAATATCGGTTTAGGGTTGAATGCCGGCCACGACTTAAGTTTAGAAAACCTGCGTTATTTTCAGGAATCCATCCCGAATTTACTTGAAGTCAGCATAGGCCATGCCCTGATCTGCGATGCCCTCTATATCGGATTGGAAGCCTCGATCAAGGCCTACCTGGAATGCCTGCGCTAAACCCGCGTTTGCAAGTAATTATAATCGTCGAGTATCCCGTTTAAAAAATCAAGATCATGCACCGGACTGTCAATTCCCAGCCGTGCAGCCAAACGTTTTCGGGCATCCTGAGCCAATTTCATCAGGACCATTTCATTTCTGCTCTTCTTTAATTCGTAGAGCAAAAGGCCAAGCGTTTCGGCATCATCATTCGATAACCGGACAGCTTCCGGATAGCGGATCTGGTGTGTTTCGGGCACATCACGAAAGAGCGACTCTTTCATGCTGTTTTGTTTTTTTATCTTCACTACGGTGGTGCCGGCAGCCACATCACCCAAACGTTGTCCGTACTTATTCCCCACAATGAACAACATGGCCAATGAACCTTGTAAAATAGTGACCTCTAACAGGCGTACCAACGCCCTCATGGCATAATTTCCAATTGTGGCCTGCTGTCCGTCGAGCCTCACAACCTGTATATTTCTGGCCCTTTTGCCTATGCTTTGCCCATTCATTAACGTTTCCGATAAAAAATGGTAAAACAGAATGGGAAGCATTAAAAGGAACATGGCCACCTGGGCGTTCGTACCATCCGCATCCATATAGCTTGCCACCGACATGGCAACGATAATAAAATACGAAACGATCAGCAGCATGTCTAAAAACCAGGCGAGTATCCTGTCACCCAGACTGGCCAATTCAAAGCTGAGGTCAACCCCGGTACTTGTGCGTATGTGTAAGTTTTCGTCCATCGTGCATTCAATAATACAGCTAAGGCTTATTTATTTCAAATAAATGTGCATTTTTGGAGAAGCGGTAATGAAAGAAGCACGGTTTATTAAATTACGGAAAAAGCGTTGGGAGGAATTGGAAGCAATCGTTCAGAACCGCACCAAAAAGGAACCTGATGAATTGGCAGAGATGTATATCGAACTTTCTGACGATCTGGCCTATAGCCGTACCTTTTATCCGAAATCAAAAACCACAGCCTTTTTAAACGAACTCGCTCTTTTCTTCCATCAGCGGATCTATCGGAATAAACGCGAAGACAAGGGAAGGTTCATGCGCTTTTGGCTCGAAGAGATCCCTGAAACCATGTACCGGGTACGTTATGCCATGCTGACTTCCTCGCTCATTTTTCTTATAGCGGTAGTGATTGGCATCGTGAGCATGCGCTACAATCCCGATTTTGCCAGGATCATCATGGGCGATGCCTATGTTGACCTGACCCTGGCCAATATCGAGAACAAAGACCCCATGGCCATTTATAGTGGCGAACGGCAGGACCTGATGTTCCTGGAGATCACGCAGAACAACATACTCGTGTCGTTTTACGCTTTTTTATTCGGATTACTAAGTCCTTTGGGCACTGCTGGATTTTTGCTTAAAAACGGCATCATGCTCGGCTGCTTTCAATACTTTTTTTACCAGGAAGGGGTACTTGGTTTATCCGCCCAGGCGATCTGGGTACATGGAACCATTGAAATTACAGCCATCGTGGTTGCCGGGGGAGCGGGCATCCATTTAAGCAGCGGATTTTTATTTCCCGGCACCTATTCCCGCATAACCCGCTTTCGCGACACGGCCAAAGATGGTTTAAAAATTATCGTCGGGCTGATCCCCTTCTTTATCGTAGCCGGCTTTCTTGAAGGGTTTGTCACCCGCTTTTATAAAGTAAGCTGGTTGAGTTTGCCTTGCATTATCCTCTCTGTGGGGTTTGTGTTTTGGTATTTTGTGTACCTCCCTTATATGAAACATCGTTATGAATCAAGATCAAGCCAAACTAGAACTCTATAAAATAAGAGACATGGGCCAGATGATGGGCTTTGCCGCTAACCTGGTTCGCCGTCACTGGAAACATATGTTCCGTACTATTGGTTTAATGAGTCTGCCCCTGATGCTTATGGCCAGCACCTTTTACTACCTGGGCTCTGCCGATGTATGGAAAGGTTTTGACCCGGCATTGGGACAGCCGGCAAACTCCTTGGGTTGGAACATGGTATTTGCCTACATAGCCATTTACATTACCTATTGTACCCTCTTTTGGGGCACGGTGTATTATGTGCAGCTCTATAATGAAAAAGGCCCTGAGAATTTTCAGTGGAACGACATCTGGGCCAAGGTTTTTGCCCATGGCTGGTGGTTGCTTTTGACAAATATCGTGATCTTCGTCATCATCGGATTTATGGCGGCAGTCAGCTTTTTACTGGTATTCACCGTAATATTAATTCCTGTAACCATCGCTGTAGTCATTGGGCTTGTTGCCTTAACCCAGGTATGGACAGTAATCTACCTGTTTGAAAGGAAAGGGTTGTTCGATTCATTAGACCGTGCATTCAAGCTCCTTAAAAAACAGTGGCTCCAGGCTATTGCCCTGTTGATCTGCTCGTATATGGTTGTTTCGGGCTTTATCCTGCTACCAGCCTTTGTTGGACTCATTGGCACCCTGCTGGGAGGAAATGTCGGTATAGAAGACATCTTTTCGGAAGAGAACCTCTGGTTGATCCTGCTCTTTCAAAATTTGAGTACCATCCTGAGTTTTTTCACAACCTTCTTCCTCAGCCTGAGCTTCACCGCCTTTTACCTGAGCAATGTGGAACGTATTGAAAAAGTTAGCCTGAAAGCGCGGGTTGAACACCTCTCGGAAGAAAGTCCGCTTTCCACCTACTCATGAAATACCTGGTTTCCCTGCTTTTGTTTCTTTTATTTGCCGCCCCGGTCTGGTCCCAGGTGAACCCGGTCGAATATTATGATTCGGGCTGGGTCATGGAGAGAAAAGTCGACACCCTTGCCCTCAATGAATATGCGCAGGATAAAGATTTTCAATACCAGCGTGAGCTGATCGAAAAGCCTAATCTGCTTGAAAGATTCACGGCCTGGCTTTTGGAAAAATTATTCGGCAACTACACTCCGGGTGATGTAAAGCTTGCTTACAAGTCCTTCTTATTCATTCTGGTACTTATCGCTTTGGGTATCCTGATCTTTTATCTTTCCAGGATCAGCCGATCCCGATTGATCACGTCAAAAGGTCAGGACATTCCGCAAGTTCAGTTCCTTGATTTTGAAGGAAGTAATTCAGAGCTTGACAAACAGTGGCAGGAGGCGGAAAGGGATAAAAATTTCCCGCTGGCTCTCAGGTACCTGTTTATAAAAACCCTTTACTATCTGAAAGAAGTCAACAGCATCGAATGGAAAAAAGAAAAAACCAACAGCGATTACCTCAATGAGCTGAAAGAACGCTGGCAACGTGGACCCTTTCAGGAACTGAGCGAACTATTCGCATATACCCAGTACGGAGGATACCCGATCCGGGAAGAGGACTACCGGGCTGCCAAAACATTGTACGAACTACTGCTAAAGGGCGGGAAAGGAGATCCATCCAATGGCTAAACTAAAGAACTATTGGTTTCTTTTTTTCATCCTTTTCCTCTTCGGATTGAGTTATTATGCCCATACGGAGGAGATCGACTGGAGAGAGACCTACGCTCCGGAGGACAAGATCCCCTATGGAACCTATTTGCTCTTTGATCAGTTGCCCCAGCTTTTTCCGGAAGATGAAATTTCCCGGAACGACCGCCCCTTTAGTGAATGGCTGGATTCAAAAGGAGTTGGGAAAAACCTCATCATTATCAGCAACCATATGGAATTCGGGGAGGTCGACCAGGATCTGCTACTCGAATTCGCCGGGAGGGGTAATCAGGTCTTTATTGCCAATGAATCATTGACAGATGGGCTCATTGAAGAATTGAACCTGACCGATAAACTTACTTTTTCCTGGAATCAGGATAGCAGCAGCGCTTTCAGGCTCGTTAATCCACGCTACGAAAAGGAAACCGCTTTATTTTCAAACCTGCAGGCCAATGTCACATTTATCCCCGGCGACGATTTTGAAGGGAGCATTCTTGGCATCAGCGGAAAGGATAGCCTGGTAAATTTTGTGCAGATACCTTATCGGAACGGAAACATATTCCTGCATCTGGCTCCAAGGGTATTTACGAATATCCATTTTCTTGAAAACCCGCAATACGCAGCCCGATGTCTCTCGTACCTACCGAAACAGGAAACCATCTGGGATGATTATTACAAACCCTTTTTCCGCGCAAAAGACCAGAGTCCGTTCCAGTTGATCCAACAAAATAAAGCGCTCGATTACGCCTGGACCCTTTTGTTAACGGGTACCCTACTCGCACTATTCTTTTTTGCCAGGCGCCGCCAGCGTGCCATTCCCATCCTCCCTGAACCCGAAAATAAAACACTTGAATTTATCGAAACCATCGGTGACCTTTATTTTCAGGAAGGAAATCATATTGATGTGGCTAAAAAGAAGATCCGCTATTTTTATCATAACGTTCAGCTGCTTTTTTTGCTCCATGAACACGAAACCGACTTTTGGACCAAACTCCAACAGAAATCGGGAGTGAAAGAAGTTACCATCCATAAACTAAAAGAAATGATCCTGGCGATGGATAAATTTACACAGATCAGTCCGGAGTTTCTCGGTCGCCTGAATACCCATTTAGAAGATTTTTACGCACAAACAGGTAAATACCCCTACCATGAATGAATTTGAACAACGATTAGACCTGGGTGAATTGCAGCAGCAGATCACCCGGTTGGAAGAACAAATGGCCAGCCATATCCTGGGCCAGAATGAACTCATTACCCAGCTCCTCATTGCCCTTTTTGGCAGAGGGCATGTATTGATAGAAGGCGTTCCCGGCGTGGCAAAGACCATGGCGGCCAAAGCGCTCGCCCGATGTATCGGCGCTGATTTCAGCCGAATCCAGTTTACCCCTGACCTCATGCCATCCGACGTGCTGGGTACGACCATCTATAACCAAAAAACCCAGGATTTCGAGTTGCGGAAAGGACCGATCTATTCGAATCTGGTATTGATCGATGAGATCAACCGGGCCCCGGCGAAAACCCAGGCCGCCCTTTTTGAGGTGATGGAAGAATACCAGGTAAGCGTCGACGGGCACAGCATCCCGCTTCAGGAACCTTTTATGGTGCTGGCTACACAAAACCCGATCGAACATGAAGGAACTTACCGATTACCGGAGGCCCAGCTTGATCGTTTTATGATGAAAATTCATGTGGGTTATCCCGATGAAAGTGCGGAGATGAATATATTGGCCATGCACCAGCACGCAACAGGGAAAGATCCTTTGAGTGATATTCAGGCTATATTGAGCGGTGCCCAGCTTATGGAAGTGAGGAAACTCATCCGGCAGGTTGAAGCCCGTCCCGAACTCCTGGCATATATCAGCGGAATTATCCGCGGAAGCCGCCAGTTTAACGGCATCTTCATTGGCGCTTCTCCACGTGCAGGTGTGGCGCTGTTGAATGCCTCCAAAGCGCTTGCAGCAATGAAAGGTCGCGATTTTATTACACCGGAAGATGTAAAATATTGCGCCTTGCCTGTTTTGCGCCACCGTATTTTATTGAGTCCGGAAAAAGAAATGGAAGGCATACAGCCCGACGAACTTATTCAAAGTTTACTCAACCAGGTAGAAGTTCCGAGATAGTGATAAACCCGCTCAAACAAGCTTACTCCTCCCTGTTTTTAAGTCCCCGGTTTTTTATCGGTATCGGGGTTCTGGTGTTGCTTTTTACCCTGTCGTTTATCCTCCCCTGGCTATTCCTGGTGAGTAAGATCCTGTTCATCCTTTTTTGTATGATCGTGATCGCTGAACTGGTTTTTTTATACACCGGAAAAGGGATCGAAGCCAACAGGACCCTGGCCACCAAATTCAGCAATGGCGATGAAAATCCGATACGTATAAACCTCCGGTCGCATTTTGCCTTTCCGTGCCAGCTTGAAGTCTATGATGAACTTCCGCCTGAATGGCAGGTACGCGACTTTTATCGATCTCTATCGCTGAAGGCCGGCGAAAGCCAAACCATCCTCTATACTTATCGTCCGACCCGCCGTGGTGCATACTCATTTGGCTATATCCAGGTGTTGGCGAGCATGGGAGCCGGACTGGTTCAGCGAAGAATACGCTGCGGAACACCCCAGGAAATTGTAGTCTACCCTTCTTACCTCTCCATGCTCAAGTACGAATACCTGGCCATCAGCAATACCCTGATCGATTCCGGTATTAAAAAGATCAGGCGTATCGGCCAGCATTCGGAGTTTGAAAAGATCAAAGACTATGTTCCCGGCGACGATTTCCGGACCATCAACTGGAAAGCAACCGCCCGCAGAGGCAAACTAATGGCCAATTTGTTTCAGGATGAACGCTCTCAACAGGTATATTGTATTCTTGATAAAGGCAGGGTCATGAACCAGCCCTTTGAAAACATGACCCTGCTCGACCATGCCATCAATGCCTCGCTGGTACTGGCCAATATTGCCATTAAAAAATACGACAAAGCCGGACTCATCACCTTCGATGAAGAACAGGTACAGATGTTACCAGCCAGCAGAAAATCAGGCCATATGCTGCAGTTCCAGGAATTACTCTACCGGCAGTCTACCCGTTTCCTGGAATCTGATTATGAACGCCTCTACCTGAAACTTAAACATCAGGTTACCCACCGTTCCCTGCTTATCCTCTTCACGAATTTCGATACGGTCTCCTCCATGCAAAGACGCCTGCCTTATATCAAAGCCATGGCAAAAAACCACCTTGTATTGGTCGTATTCTTTGAAAACACGGAGACCCTGGAACTCATCCATAAAAAAGCCAAAAATACCCACGACGTCTATCGAAAAATGGTGGCCGAAAAAGTGCGTTTTGAAAAAGAACAGATCGTGGCCGAACTCAGGAAAAACGGCATTCTTTCTTTGTTGAGCAGTCCGGCCGACCTTACCCTAAATACCATCAACCGTTACCTCGAGTTAAAAGCCAGGGGTATGATTTAGTTGAAAAAAGTCCTAAATTTGATCGAATCCCTAACCTTTTCTTGTATGAAAAAACCCTTACTCCTGTTATCCCTCCTCGTTATGTTGCTTTCAGGGAGTCTCAGCGCTCAAACGAATGTTTACCTGAAAATAAACCATAAAATGGGAGATTCCACATTTGCCCTTAACAAAAACACGGAAACTCCCGAAGGTGACCCCTTTAAATTCAGCCGGCTCGACTATTATTTGAGCGGGATCGTATTGATCCATGATGGAGGACAAAAAACAGAAATTGCAGATACCTGGCTCCTGGTCAAAGGAACTATCCCGATTAATACCCTTTTAGGAACCCATGCCATTATCAACTTGGAAGAGATCCGCTTTGCCATTGGTGTTGAGCAGGAATTCAACCATTTGGACCCAAGCATCTATTCGCCCTCCCACCCCCTGGCTCCCAAATCTCCTTCTATGCATTGGGGTTGGGAAGCCGGATACCGGTTTATCGCCTTGGAAGGCAGCGGAGGGGCCGCTCGCGACAAAGATGTACAGATACACAGTTTGGGCGATTTCAACTATATGCAGATCAAGATCAACACGGCCGGCATCAAAACGGGTAATGACCTAACCATTGAATTAAATGCTGATTATGCTCAGGCCTTAAATGGCATTGAAACCCTTTCCGGTGTTTTGATCCATTCTGATGATCTCGAAGCCCGCGACATGAGCCTGAATTTTGTGACCCATGTGTTTACTTCTTCCGAAGGAAATAACTCCGCATTATCTGCCTCCAAAATAACCCCATCCCAGGCTGTTCTCTTCCCAAATCCCACCCGGGGCTGCAGTACACTTTCGTTTAAAGAGGGAATGACCCCCTCCTCCATCCGGGTTTATGACCAACAGGGCAAATGTGTTGACCGCTATGAGCAGATCACCGAAGTATTGGTTCTGAAACCACAAAGTGCCGGATTTTATATGATCGCGCTTGAGTATGACGGGATTGAAACCCGTTCAATAAAATGGATTATTACTCCGTAAAAGTTATCAGAGTTCAGAGTTCAGTTAAGTTATGATAAAGCGGTTAGGCATATTGGCTATTATAGCGGGAACAGTCTTTCTCATCGGCAGTTGTGCGAAGGATGAACCGCTCAATACGACATCGGAAAATCCCGTTTACGTATTGGAATATGGAGCTTTGCCGATTCCTGAAATTCCATCGGATAATCCGCTGACCCGGGAAGGGATTAAGTTGGGCAGGATGCTGTTTTATGAAAAGCAACTATCCGGCAACGGAACCCAAAGTTGTGCGGGTTGTCACCGGCAGCAGCATGCCTTTACTGATACCTCCCGTTTTTCTATCGGCATTGCAGGTTTACCGGGAAAAAGACAAGCCATGGCGGTGTTCAATACCCTTTGGCATAAAAATGAATTTTTCTGGGATGGACGGGCCCATCTCCTGCGGGACCAGGCGCTCAAGCCGATCCAGGATCCCCTCGAAATGAACGAGACCCTCGCAAATGTGGTGAGTAAGCTGGCCGCAATGGAAGTATATAAAAGCCAGTTCAAAAAGGCCTTTGGCTCGGAAGAAATTAACCCGACCCTCATTTCCCTGGCTCTTGAACAGTTTATGAACAGCATCGTTTCCGTAGGCAGTAAATACGACCAGTATCTTGCCGGTAAAGCTAGCCTCAGTCCGGAAGAGGAGCGGGGAAGAGCACTATTTTTCGCAGAGTACAATCCTTTTTTTCCTGAGATTTCAGGGGCCGACTGTGCACATTGCCACAGTGGTGGAAATTTTGAAAACAGCCAATACATGAACAACGGCCTCGATAGCACATCGGCAATTTTGGATATTGGTCGTGAAGCCGTAACAGGAAAAGCCGGCGACAAAGGCAAATTCAAGGTAATGAGCCTTCGCAATGTCGCGCTTACTCCGCCCTACATGCACGATGGGCGTTTTCAAACACTGGAAGAGGTGATCGACCATTACGACCATGACATCCGGAATTCACCCAGTCTTGACCCGGCCCTGAAATATACCATGGGCACGGGCCTGATGCTGGATGCCCAGGAAAAAGCCGACCTCCTCGCCTTTTTGAAAACACTCAGCGACTTTACCCTGCTCAGCGACCCGCGCTATTCTGACCCGCATTGATGAAAAGTCCGGCTTTTATCACCCTTTTTCTTGCATTCGTTTTGACAACGGGATGCGAAAAAAATGAAACGACAGGGCCAATGGAAGACAACTGGTTTTCCCGGTACCCGGCCCATTTCCCGGCCCCGTTCATTCCGGCCGACAATCAGCCAACGCGTGCCCGCATTGAGTTAGGAAAAGCGCTTTTTTATGATCCAATTCTAAGCATTGACTCCAGCATTAGTTGTGCTTCCTGTCATCAGCCAGAACATGCATTTGCCACACTCAAGGCCACCAATCCGGGGGTATACGGCCGACCAGGTACACGCAATGCTCCCGGACTTTTTAATCTCGCCTACCAACCCCATTACCTGAGAGAAGCTTCCCTGCCAACCCTGGAAATGCAGATCCTGGTTCCGATACAGGAGCACAATGAGTTTGCTCATAATATTGTGGATATCGGTGAAGCACTCAGCCTGATCCCCTATTATGATTCCCTGAGCCGTGTGGCCTACGGACAAGCTCCCGGCCCCTATTCCATTACCCGTTCCATCGCTGCCTTTGAAAGGACCCTGGTCAGCGCCAATTCCCGCTATGATAAAGTGGTCACCGGAAAAAGCAGGTTTACCCCCCAGGAAGAAGAAGGGTACCAGATCTTTATTTCCTCAAAAACCAACTGTGTAAAGTGCCATTCAGAACCCTTCTTCACCACTTTTGAACCAGAAAATAACGGGCTCTATTTTTCGTATAAAGACCCCGGAAGGGCTCGGTTTACCAAGGTGCCGGCGGATAGCGGCAAGTTTAAAATTCCGGGTTTACGCAATGTGGCACTCACTCCACCATACATGCACGATGGTTCCATCGCCACACTCGAAGCGGTGATCGACCATTATGCCTCGGGTGGAAAATCAGGACCGAACCAAAGTCCGTTGATAACCGGATTTACCCTGAAGCCAGAAGAAAAGGCTGCGCTAATTGCCTTTCTTAAGTCCCTGTCGGACCCCTCCTTTTTACAGAACCCGAATTACCGGCTCCGGGATTGAATTTGAAAAACTCCTACTTTTAACTAACTTGCGTTAGTTTATTCCTTGCCATGATTATAAAATCTTTAGATCCACGTATTTCCCGTGCCCAGATCAGCGATGAACCGGGAACGGAACAAGAGCTAAAACCATTGGAACACTTCGAAACCTATGAAGTTTTTCACCAGAAAAAAAGAGGCACCCATCACCAGCACGTAGGAACGGTTCACGCCCCGAATCCGGAAATGGCCCTGCTTTTTGGCAAGGAACAATACGGTCGTCGGGGGGTTTGTGTCAATATTTGGGTGGCACGTACCACGGATATTTTTGCTTCGGATTATGATGATGATGATATTTTCAGCACCACCCCCGATAAACAATACCGGGAAGCTGCACCTTACAAGGTGATGGACCGGATCAACGCATACAAAGCCAAACAAGGATCTTAAAATGAACGAAAAGTATACCCGGGCAGTCAAAGAACTGCTTTATAAAATGGCCGACGACCTGCTTATCCTTGGTCACAGAAACTCAGAATGGACCGGGATCGGGCCTATGCTCGAAGAGGATATTTCCTTTTCATCCATGGCACAGGATAAGATCGGTCAATCACTGGCACTATATCAATTGCTCAACAACCTCGGGGAGGCTGAACCCGATACGGTAGCCTTTACCCGGAACCAACAGCAGTTCCATAACTGCCAATTGGTGGAATACCCGATAGGTGAATATGACTTTTCACTGATGCGTCATTTCCTCTTCGACAATGCGGAACTGTTGCGTTATGACCTGATGATGGATTCCTCTTATGAGCCCCTGGCGAAACTCGCCCGCAAGTTCAAAGGCGAATTAAAATACCACAAGTTCCATGGCGACACCTTTGTGATGCAGTTGGGAAAAGGAACGGCAGAAAGCAAAAGACGCATGCAGGACAGCCTCAATTTCTGCTGGAACCTCGCCCTGGGTATTTTTGAAGAATCCCCCTACGAATCCACCCTCGTCGATGAAGGTATTTGGAAGGGAGAGGCCTATTTAAAACTTCGCTGGCTGGAAGCTGTTGAACCCATACTCGCCGAAGCCGGACTGACTATTCCCGACAGCAGCACCTGGAAACCCGTGTATGGAGGCCGTACAGGCAAACATACCGAAAACCTGCAGCCCCTTCTGGAAGAAATGACCGAAGTATTCCGGGTAGATCCGGGAGCCGAATGGTAGACGAAAAGCAAATATGGAAGGCCCTGGAAGAGGTCATGGACCCCGAGATCCCCACCATTTCCATGGTCGATCTGGGTATCATCACCCATGTCCAGGTCAATCAGGCCGACAATACCGCAACAGTCACCCTGATACCCACCTTCAGCGGTTGTCCGGCTTTACGTGTTATGGAAGACATGGTGCGTGAAAAAGTCCTTTCGATCGGTATCAAAGAAGTGAAGGTAAGCACCAATTTCGACACCGCCTGGACCACTGACCGCATCACCGAAAAAGGCCGAAAAGCCCTGCTCCAACATGGCCTGGCACCACCGCCCGAACATACAGGAGGATTGATTGAACTGAGTGTCCTTTCCGATGTGGCGTGTCCGTATTGCCAAAGCAAAAACACCCGCCTCACCACCCCTTTCGGACCAACCCTTTGCCGCTCCATGCATTATTGCGATAACTGTTTGCAGGCTTTTGAGCAGTTTAAGCCGGTGGGGTGAAATAGTTTTCAGTTTTCAGAGTTCAGTTTTCAGCGTGGCGCATGGAGCATGGTGTCTGAGGAACTTAATATAGGGTCGATTAGAACTAAAAAATCCCGTTACAGCAAGGCAATCCCCCTTCGGAGGGGGCAGGGGGAGGAAAGGAACTTTAGGATAGCCACATCCTCACGCCTTGACTACACACTTAATTTTCCAAGGACCCAAAACCAGCCCGTCGCCTTCACCCCAGCCTGCAGCTTGTAGCCCACTCAATTTACACCTACTACCTTCCGTCTTATTCGTTGATCCTGTCAATTGTCGCCAACATTTTTGACAACTGCTTAATGCGGGTTTCTTTATACTTAGCATCCCAATTATCAATAAGAATAGGAAGGAGCTCCCTGTTTATTGCAATCCTGGTTAAAGCCTTAATGTCGTCATCAATTTTTCCTTCCAAGACAAACTGTCCAAAACCCACGGCAATAATTGCGTTGTCTATTCCTAATAAATAGGTACGGCCCATATCACTAGTGGCTGCTGACATCAATTCTCTCATCTGTGCCTCGTCAATTTGTTTACTAGAACTGTCTCTTACACTATTGAAAATTTCAAGCATAGCCTCCATGTCTACGTCTTCTTCTGAAATCTGTGATTGACGCTGTGTTGAAAGATACTCGTTGATTTTTGTCGTGTCCAGTTCATTCCAGTCAAACCCGGGATAGCCCCAATCTTCCATCAGTTGCTTTAAATAAACAATAGGACTAATATTTTTATTACTCTGTCTCCATTCCCGGAACCCGTAAAAGGCATCAGAGCCATCATCACTTCCAAAAGGACCCGATTCTTCAATCGGACTCCAAAAAAATTCCTCGGTCATTAATTCCTTTGCTTTTGGATGAGCTGTCTCTGGTGATAGTTCGTAATCGTCCATTTGTATATCGTTTGAGTCTACTAATTGATTTGTACCCTTAGTTTGTCCATTACAGGAAGTAACCATGAATAAACTTGTTGCTGCAAACAATGTCAAATATATGTTTCGTGTCATGTCACTCTTTGTCCCAACCCATACCCACGTTCACTTTCCTCCAAAATGGCTATAAACTGGACGTTTATGCAATATACCTAATTTTCGCTTTGAACGAAATGGCCGGGAACCCTCATTTCCATACGGATCGCCACCCTTCCGAAATCCTTGTGGGGTTTTTCCTTTACTGAAATGCCTGCCGCCTGTACCTTGCCGCCTGCACCCTGCCGCCTGCTCCATGCCCCATGCCCATAACCTGTCACCCTGAGCAGGCAAATGCTATATCAGACATAGAAGAAACCCCACGCCGTGTCGAAGGGCCCTAACCCATAACCACCCATTCCGGGAAATAATCTTAATTTCGTCTCAAGATTCACGCCCAAAAAAATGCCCGAATACCAATCCCCCGAAGAAGTCATTTCCCATATTCAATCCGGAAACCGCGTATTTATCCATGGCAGCGCAGCTACGCCCGTGCACCTCATCCATAAACTCATCGAACAAAAAAACCGTCTTAAAGATGTTGAACTGGTCAGCATTACACTGCAAGGTTTAAAGATCAATGAAGAGGATGTTGCCGGCCATTTTTATATCAATTCCCTTTTTGTATCGGATGCCGTTCGCGGTGTTGTTAACAGCGACCATGGCGATTATATCCCGATATTCCTGAGCGAGATCCCCGGCTTATTCCGAAAAAATATCCTCCCACTGGATGTGGCTGTTATACACGTTTCCCCACCGGACCAGCACGGCTACTGTTCCCTCGGACCCTCTGTAGACGTTGCCCGGGCAGCGATGGAAAAGGCCAAAATTGTGCTCGCCCAGGTCAACCCGAATATACCCCGGACCCATGGGGATTCTTTCGTTCGATTTGACTCGTTTACTGCTGCCTGCTGGGTGGATGAGCCTTTACCGTTTATCAGCTATGCCTCCGGTAATAATGAGGTGAACGAAGCCATAGGGAAAAGGGTGGCTGAACTGGTAGAGGACGGCGCCACCCTGCAATTAGGCATTGGAACGATCCCGGATGCAGTACTTCAGAACCTGACTTCCCATAAAAACCTCGGCCTCCATACCGAAATGTTCTCGGATGGGGTTGTTCCCCTGATCAAATCGGGCATCATCAACAACACCCATAAAAAAATCATCCCGGGCTACTCTGTTGCCTCTTTCGCCCTGGGAAGCACAGATCTCTATCATTTTATAGACGATAATCCCACCTTCCGTTTTATGGATGTGGCCTATGTCAATGATCCACGTGTCATCTCCCTTAACCACAAAGTAACCGCCATCAATAGCGCCATTGAAGTGGATATTACCGGACAGGTTTGTTCGGATTCATTGGGATCCTATCAATATTCAGGTATAGGCGGACAGATGGACTTTATCCGCGGGGCTGCCCTCTCCGAAGGAGGCAAGCCGATCATTGCCCTGCCTTCAACAACCTCCCGGGGCGAATCGAAAATAGTCCCCTTTCTGAAAAAAGGAGCGGGAGTGGTAACAACCCGAGGACATACGCATTGGGTGGTTACAGAATATGGGGCAGTAAATGTTGTCGGACTCAATATGGAGCAGCGTGCAAAAGCGCTTATCGGCATTGCCCACCCTGATCATCGGGAGGCCATCGAAAAAGAAGCCTACACCCGCTTTCATGTGAAATAAAAACAGCTCTCTCCGGAAAAACAGCTCTCTCCGGCCGGGGTCTCTTTGATGTACGTTCCTTCCTTTTCATACGATAACAGGGTTTAGGCATAAAGGGACCACCAGCCAGAGCAAGAGCAATTTTTTGCTTTCCTCCGCTTAAATGAAGCGTCAGTAAAATCTTGGTAATTAATGCATTAAGACCACATCACGGAATTATTTCATCCATATTCATGTGTTTGAAGGGTAGAGTACAAGCAAAGTAAAAATGTTGCCTGAATGACTAATTTTTTTCAAAAAATAAATCGGGTCGCCTTGTCGCCCAATAGATCCCGTAAATTTTTAAGCTCCTGTTCTTTCCTTTTGCGCACCATTTCCCGGTATAATACTGCCTCTTCGCAATTAAGGAAGCCCTTGGCCGGCTCGTGCATTTCAAATAACCATTGAAAGGCTTCAAAGGGTACATGGACCAATTCACGGGGTGATGCGGGAGAAAAAATACTGTAATTCACATACAAATGCTCCGGCATACTGTCCATACCTAAACTTTGAAGGAGGCTAAAATCGGGTGGGGGCGCAACACAGGGAGCGCATTTATCCCCGCCTTCCCAACCGATATCCCAACTATAAACCAGGACAGGTTCGGGTGTTGCTTCCCAATTGCGCATAAGGGTGTCCTGGAATACCCTGCGTTGTCGCATTACTTCGGGAGGCAGCATGATCCTGCCGGGCTGTTTCTTCCAATTTTGTGCTAAGATCCGCCCCTTCTCATCCATCGAAAACAGGTGCACACTCAAAGGAAGCATTGTTTTATTTATTTGCCGGAAGCAATAAGGCACGAAAGATACATCGTGGTCAAACAACAAAACCCGTTTTCCTCTGATCGCATCCTCGTTCAAACGAATTTCAACAACAAACTGATCCTCCCCCAGCCAGGCTGAAAACGCCCGGAGTTCCGGTCCGGCAAGGTAACGGATGCCCAGGTCGGTGCTTTGTCCACGGGCCGCAACCTCTCTTTTTAACGGACTCCCCGGTATACCCATTATTTCATCCGTGCCGCGCACATGGTCCTGCGTCGAATCAGGATCTGAAAGGAGGGTTCGTTGCAAACAATCAAAACTGTCGTATTCCAGGGTAAAACGGGGCATGGCATAGTCGAATAATCCGATCAGACTTTTATCCCCCACTTCCTGCCACTGATCCGGATCAGAAGAGTCGGATACGATCATATAAAGAGAGGCACCGGGATCCAGTTTGGCCACGTCAAGGGCCCACTGTTTTGTGTCTCCACTTTCATAAAGACTCATATACACACTATTCTGGGCAAAAACACGGGGATTCCCTAAAGAAAGCACAAACAGGGAACACAGAAGCGCCTTCCAACTGAAACGGTATACCATACTTCTGTTCATACCCCCAGCCTGATAAAAGTAAAAGGCGACCTAAGCCGCCTCTTTTTTAGTGTTGAACAACGAAACGATCCCTGTATGATTGGGCCTCACCTTCCCATTGAATGCTATAAATTCCGGGGGCCCAGCGGCTCACATCAAGCAGCAGATACGCAGTTCCTTCAAAAGCCTGCAGGACCAATTTACCTTCGCTGCTATATACTTTGTATTCTCCGATCGGAGCGTTTGCGGTCAAACTTAGTTGCTTGTTGGCCGGGTTCGGATACAGGGTATATCCTCCTTTTTCAGGTTTATTGAGATCTGTAAATACCACAACTACCGACTCGCGGCCCCAGGTTGCACAACCCGTAACCGGATTTGTCAACATAACCTCATAGGTTCCCGAGGTGATCGCGGTGATCTCAAAACTTGTGTCTCCGGCTATAGGTGTTCCGTTCAGGTACCATTGGTATTTCACCCCGGTCTGCATCGCAATGTACAAGCGCGATCCGCTTTTGAAGATCAATGGAGCAACAGGAGCGTCGAGTACATAGATGGAAATATTCGCTGTATTGGTGCAGCCAATGGCATCTTTTCCTTCAACCGTATAGGTTTGGTTTAAACTCGGACTGGCCGTGATCGTCTTTCCTGTTGTAGAACTTATTGCAACAAGAGGCGACCAGGTATAGGTATTCGCACCGTCTCCGGTTAATGTCAGGCTTTCTCCTTTACAAATAAGGGTATCCGAAGCGGAGACCTTCACGTCAGGAAGTCCGTTTATATTGACTTTGTTTGTCCAGTACAGCGAATCTTTTCCAAACTCGTTCTCCACCACCAGGATAACATCATAGTTACCCACGGAGTCATAAGTAACCTGCTCATTGGGATTAAATGATTCGGAAGGTATACCACCCGGGAAATACCAGTGATAGTTAACCGGAAAATTCTGCGAATTATCTTCAAAATCAACCGTTACCGGTCCACAGGCGTTAACAGTGGCGGTATTGCTCGAAGCCAAAGCCCCGTTTGTATTAAAGGCAGCGCAATTCCCGTCTACCAGGATATTATCGATATACAGGTTGTTGCCATTGCTCATCCCTTTATGCACGATACGCAGGATAACGGAAGGCGCCCGGTTGTATTTTTTTAAGGGGATATCCAGGCATAAGCCCTGCTTATTACACCATTGTGCTTCACTAACGGGAACAAAAGCAGTACTGCTGGTTCCGGATACGAACAAGGCAGAACTCAATCCTTCTTTATAAACCTGGTCGTAGTTTGCCCCACCGTCCGTGGAAACTTCAATAATTAATGAATCCAGCGCACTTGAAGAACGCCGTGCATAGGCAAAATCAAAGGTCAGGACAGCATTACCATAATCACTAAAATCAAGGGCTGCACTGGTTAAGGTGCTTACCAGATTGTTTAAGCCTGAACCATAGGCATTCAATTTTACGGCTCTGTTCGTGTCGTTGCCATTGATTATGTCATAATCCTGCCAGCCAAAGGCTCCGTTTTGATTCGATACGGTCCAGATCGAGCCTGACAATCCGGTTTCGAAACCGGTTGAGAGGGCGCGTGCCTTACCCATATCTGAAAAAGTGATTCCATTAATAACACTATCCTTGTCTTGTCCGTATTGATTGATCGCTGTCAGATAAAAAGAACGGGCTCCATTTCCATTGAACAAAACTTCAGGTTCTGCTTCGGTACTGAAAGTAGGAACTCCACCCGGGAATTCCCAATAAAAACTGTCAATGATGCCTTTATTCGAACCTGCAGAGAAACGGACCAATGAACCGGGACAAAAGATCGATTCGGTTAAGGTAAACTGAATATCGGGTGGTACATTTTTAAGATCATCCACACATTGCAGCGCCTTTTCCGCATTGATACGCCCGGAGCCGAGCTTACCTATATAATTCGGATTTTGAGCGTCAATATTGTCGGTTGTACTGATCAGGCAGTTTTTCAGGTCGCTTACTTCAATGCCATACATATGCCCCTTCATCAGTCCCAACAATCCGGCAACCAGCGGAGTAGCCATGGAGGTTCCGGATTGGGAACCATAGGAATTGTTGGTAACGGTACTGTTGATATAGTTACCCGGAGCACTGATCACGGTTGTGCTGTGGTAGTTGGAATAGGTAGCACGTGTGTCATTATTGGCTGTTGCCGCTACCGATATAACCCCACTATAACTGGCAGGGTATTGTTGCATCTCAGAATAGTCATTACCCATCGCTGCAACCACAAGGGCATCATTATCCAGGGCATAGTCAATCACCTGTTCGCCGGTGGTTCCTCCCCAACTGCTTCCCCAGGAACAGGAAATTATATCTGCTCCCGCCGCGACAGCGTAGGCGATACCTTCATATCCTTTTGGAATAGAAGAAGTATTTGTTTGACCGGTGGTGGTACATTTAACAGGAACGATGCTGATATTAAATCCGATCGATGCAACTCCGGTATTGTTATCGGTGGTCGAACCGGCGATCCCAGCAGTATGGGTTCCATGGGTAAAATTGTTGTTGTTCGGCATGGGATTATTGTCCAGTCCGCCTACATCATACCCATTCACATCATCCACATACCCGTTTTGATCATCATCCACTCCGTTGTTCGGGATTTCTCCGGAGTTTACCCAGATATTATTGACCAGGTCAGGATGGTTGATCTGCACGGCATCATCAACAATAGCCACTTTCACCAGTTTATTTCCCTGGCTGAATTCCCAGGCCGCCTGCGCGTTGATCTTATAGAGATGCCACTGCTCGTTGTTACTGTTCGGGCCAAGGTCATTCGGCGTATAGGATAGATAATGGATGGGAACACGCTCTGCATAAACGGTAGCAGGATGTTCATCGAATGCTTTGGCAAGTTGATCCAGCTTGTCATTAGCCGGGAAAGATACCCGGAGCACCCATTGCAGATCCCGTCCTTTCGCCGAATAGAAAGGAGCTTCCAGTTCCCCCAATTGTTCATCCGAAATAATTTTTGAAAATTGGTTGAGGAACGCCTGTCGGTTTACCGCTCCGCCCTCCGCGACAATGGCCACGGCAGCCTCTTTCGTGAGGCCAATATAGAGTTCGTTTTCGGAAAAAACAGGGCGGGATTCATCCTGGGCCATAAGGCCCAGGGAGAAACAAAAAACCCACAGGGGAAGGAGAATTTTCTTCATTAAAAATTGGTAATACTTATAGTAGGACAAAAATAACACCTATAAGTTGCGTATCCAATTCCTAATGTTTTCGTTTTTTGGTAATCAGCCGTTTATAATAGGATAAGCGTGCCCATTCTGTAAAAAAATTTGTCTCCTCAAGGAGCAAACGGATCAAGTTTCTGAACTTTTTGCTGCCCGTTGCCAGATTAAGTAAGAAGTTTAAAGTTCCCCTGTAGCGAAATGATTTTTGCAAAAAGCGACTGATCCGCAACTCATCACCGATCATCGAATAGAGTTTTTCATCATAAGCTTTCAAAAAATCCGCATCAAACCGATTGGCCTCCAGGGCCAAAAGGGCATGCTTTCCTGCAAACCTTCCGCTGCGTAAGGCATTGCCTATCCCTTCCCCGGAAAGGGGGTCCACGATGCGGGCAGCGTCGCCTGCCAGCAAATAGTTTTTCCCGGAAAGGGCATAACGACGTGAACCGATCGGTATTCCAAAACCCTTGGCTGCTTCAAGTGGACGTGCATGTGCAAACCGGGGAGCGAGTTCAGGGTGCGTAGCCAACTGATGTTCGAGCACCTTTTTCAGGTTTACTTTTCGTTTGCTCACATCAGAAGAAAGCATACCAATGCCTACGTTTGCCCGATTATTTGCCATGGGAAAGACCCAGAGATAACCGGGCAGGATCTCATCCATAAAATGAAGTTCGATCAGGGAACGTCCTTCGGGCCAGTCGACATTTTCAAAATATTGCCGCATGGCAGCACAGTGATGTTTGCGGTCGATGGATTGCCGGCCGCCAAGAAGTTTCGCCACGATGGAATGATTCCCGTCTGCACCAATGAGGATACGCGTGCTAAAAAAGCCCTTGCTTGTTTCGATACGTAAAAATTGACCAACATGACGAACGGCCAGGATCTCGGTATCTTCAAAAACCTGAATTTCAGGGTGGCTTTTTACTTCATCCATCATCAGGGCATCCAGGTCGAGGCGGGAAACAACATATCCTTTTTCCATTTGCCTGCCATTCAGCTTAATATCAAGCTGTTTTTTGTTGGGAGCGACGGTACGTAGTCCGTCTATTTCCTGTTTGGCTTCAAGGGCAGCAAAGCGTTCAGCGAGTGAAGGTAGGATCCGGGCAAACTGCTGAATAACATCCGGACTCAACGCATCCCCGCATATTTTGTCTCTGGGAAAAGTAGCTTTATCCATCAAGGCTACTTTATACTTTTTATCCAGGGTTTCGAGTGCCGCTGCTGTTCCTGCCGGACCCGCCCCGACAATAATGATGTCCCATTCCGGGGAATCATCCCTTGCTTCTTTCATATTCGGTGTCAAATATAGCATTTTGACACAATCCATTACCTTTGGCAACAGGCAATGAACCCTTCTCCGATCCAATTCCTTCACTGGTTACGCTGGTCAAATTTGTTGATCGTAAGTTTAACCCTCGCTATAATACGCTATGGACTAGTCGCCCCTGCCCTGGCGCACGAAGGCATTTTGCTTTCAATGGATACACTTTCTTTTGTACTCCTTACCCTCTATACCCTTATTGTCACGTTTTCCGGCTATGTGATCAATGACCTGTATGATCAGAAAACGGATGCCCAAAATAAACCCCATAAACAGGCTATTGGCGTTTGGATCACGGAAATGCGGGCCAAAGCGATTTACCTTGTTTTGTTGCTTGCAGGTTTCCTGCTTGCCGCGTACCTCGATTGGAATACTGACACTACTAGCTACTGGATATGGATCTATCTGCTGATGGTGTTTTTCCTCCTGCTTTATTCCCGGCACTTAAAAGGAAGTGTACTTTTGGGGAACGTATTGGTTTCACTTTTATGCGCTGCTGTAATTTGGATCGTTCCATTGGCCGAAAGTGAAGCGCTTGTGAGGCTTGAAGATAGCCCGCCGTTGATGTTTACCCTGTATTTCTATACGGCCTTTGCGGCGCTAAGTAATTTGCTCCGGGAAATTATAAAAGACGCCGAAGACGTTGAAGGCGATACGAAAAGTGGATTAAAGACCCTGGCTGTGGTTCATGGAAGTGCTGCATGCAAAAAAGCAGCCCTTGCTGTAGCTCTGGTCTTATTGGCGTGTTTGTTTTTCTTTTTCATGACAGATGGACGCGATGGAATAAAATTGGTTGGATTTGCCGTGCTCACCCTGCCCTTCCTTTTTCTTACCTTTTTCGGACTTTTAAAAAATCCGGATGAGATAAAGTGGAAAAATTTAAGCCGCATGGCCAAGCTCCTGATGCTTGGTGGACTGTTGGGTCTCTTATTTCTTTTGTGAACTAACCTTGTTGAAGATCTCCAGGATCAATCCTTCCTTCAATCCGGCTTGCGGCGTAATAATTTCAGTCACGTTGGACCATTGCATGATCTTCAGGTAGATCAGGGCGGCGTGTTCGATCACATCGGCGCGGTCGGGGTTGAGTCGTAAGCGATAGATCCGTTCTTTGATCGGAAGCACCTCGATCTTCGAAAGCAAATTCTGTAGCTGGGTAATCGACATATATTCCGCCTTTTGTCCGGAACCACTCATCCTGTAAAGTTTGCTGATATTCCCTCCTGTTCCCAGGGCCCGGATCTGTTTAAAAGGTTTGGACTGCTTGCCCACCCATTTTTCCATTTCCTCCCATATTCCCTTTTTTACCTTTCCATCCATCAAACGAACAGTTCCAAGGGGAAAGGAGCGCGATTCGCGGGGAACCCCATTATGGATAAACGTAATTTCCGTGCTTCCGCCGCCTACATCGATCAGGATAAAGTTTCCTTTGCTTTTGATAGACTCCATAACCGACTGCAGGATCAGGCGCGACTCTTCTTCTCCGCTGATGATATTGATCTTCAGGTCGAAATTCTTTTTGACCGCCTCTGCAATACTTTTCCCATTTTGGGCCTCACGCATGGCACTCGTCGCACAGGCCAGGTAATGCTGAACTCCGTGAATATCCATGATCAGCTTGAATGCCTGCATGGCCATCATAAACAGATCTTTCTTTTCCGCCTCTATTTTTCCACGTGTAAACACATCATCGCCAAGGCGTAAAGGGATCCGGATAAACTCGACCTTTTTAAAATCACTTGTTTTTTTCCCCGGAAATACCCGAACGATCATCAAACGGATGGCATTAGACCCTATATCAATGGCTGCTAGCTTCAAAGAATAAATTTCCCGCTAAATTAGAGGAAAATCAGGGCTGTTTGTGAGATATATTTCCACAGGAGTGGAAAATCGGGAGGGCATTAAATACGAAAAGCGGGTCGTTGCCAACCCGCCTTCGCTCAACTATGAACCAAAAATTACTAATCCTGATTCCTTATATCGAAAAAACGTGCCAATTCTATAAAACACCTGCAAACAGGGCAATTATCCTAATTTGGCTATTCGCTGATTTTGCAATACCCTCTCATTATGGGAGGCTTTTTTCCCAATTATGGAAAAAGTCGCCCATACATGCGCGGGAAAGGAATGGTTTCACGCACATGGGGCAGCTTGCAAATCCAGGCTACCATACGTTCCAGTCCCAAGCCAAAACCGCTGTGCGTAACGGAACCGTAACGACGCAGGTCAAGGTACCACTCGAACTCATGCATCGGGAGTTCGTGTTCGATGATCTTACTCTTTACTTTTTCCAGGTCGGTTTCTCTTTCTCCTCCTCCAACAATTTCACCATAACCTTCCGGTGCCAGCACATCTACGCCCCGCGCAAATGCCTCATTCTCCGGATCACGTTTTAAATAGAAGGCTTTAACAGCGTGTGGCCAGTTATAGACCATGATGGGCACTTCAAACATACGGGTCAATACCGTTTCATCCGAACCACCAAAGTCATTTCCATATTCAAAGGTTCTGGCTGACTCCAGCCATTGGGGAATATTTCTGGAATCTTCTTCCAGGTCACGCAATTCTCCCTTGAGTTCGTCGATCTTTTTCTGATTGAAAGCTATTTCTCCCTTTTTCATGCCGGGTGCAGCAATACGCTGCTCCCTGTCGGCCATCTCGAGCTTTACTTCCTCCATACGGGCTAGTACTTTTTCCAGGTCGCCTTCCAGGGTCTTAATCGCATTTTTACCATCGACATCCTGTTCACCTTTAATGATACGGACCGCCTCATCGTAGGTAAGTCGCGGGAAAGGGGCGCTTACTTTTTTCAGCATTTCCACGTCCCGTCCAATGATAGCCAGTTCTTTTTCACAACGGCCTACAATTTCCTGTGTGATAAAACGAAGGAACTCCTCAATAAGATCCATATTATCGAACAGGTCATAGAAAGCCATCTCCGGCTCTATCATCCAAAACTCAGAAAGATGGCGGCGGGTTTTTGACTTTTCAGCGCGGAAAGTCGGCCCGAAAGTATAGATCCTGCCCAGGGCCATGGCCATGGCTTCACCGTATAATTGTCCGGATTGCGACAAGTACGCCTGCTCCCCGTAAAATTCCGTTTCGAATAAGTTCGTGGTGCCTTCACAGGCGTTTCCGGTAAAAAGCGGGGCATCCATTTGTACAAATTCCCTTTCCTGGAAAAAACGGTGGATAGCGAAGCTGATCTCGTTTCGGATACGCATGATGGCCCATTGGCGTTGGCTCCTCAGCCAAAGGTGACGGTGGTCCATCAAAAAATCTACCCCATGTTCTTTTTTGGCGATCGGATAATTTTCTGTGTATTGATAAACCTCAAGTGAGGAAACATGGACTTCATACCCCCCTATCTGACGCTCATCTTTTACCACACTGCCAATCAGGCTCAATGAACTTTCAATACCCATGCGGCGGGCATTTTCAAAGATCTCATCCCCTACCTTGTTCAGATCGACGATACACTGGCACATACCGGTTCCATCTCTCAGAATAAGGAAAACCAATCCTTTGCTTTCGCGACTATTTGCCACCCAGCCTTTTAACGTAATCTCCTGCCCTTCTAATTGGGATAAATCTTTAATATACATCTGCTATATTGTGTTCTATCAAAAAATCTTGGCAAAAATAGACTTATTTTTGGAGCATTTAAGAGGCCCAAAGGCATGCTGAAACAGAATCTCAGTCAAAAACTATTACAAAAACTGTCACCACAGCAGATCCAGTTCATTAAACTGCTGCAGTTGACAACCCAGGATCTTGAGCAACGGGTAGAGCAGGAATTGATCGATAACCCGGCTCTTGAAACCGGGAAAGACGATGAAGCCGAATTCCAGAATGAGGAGGTTGAAGCGGCTAAAGATGAAGTCGAAGATCTTGATGACGATATCTACGAAGGCGACGATGTATATGACATCTCTGAATATACAGATGGTGCAGATGATTCCGATGGGTTTCACCTGTATGAGGATGGAGGGGATGAAGAGAAAAAGGAAATGCCAATCGCCATGGCCTCCACTTTTTATGAAAACCTGCTTGAGCAGATCCTAGCCATAGTCAACGACGACCATGAAAGAGCCCTTGCCGAACAACTGGTTGGGAGCATCGATGAAGACGGGTACCTGCGCCGGCCATTAGCGGCCATCGTAAACGACCTCGCTTTTTCTCAAAATATCAGTACCACCATTCCCGAATTGGAAAAAATTCTGGAAAAAATCCAGCGCCTCGACCCTCCGGGTATTGGTGCCCGCGACTTGCAGGAATGTTTGGTCCTTCAACTGAAAAGAAAAGACCGGGAAGCACACCCGGAAGTTGATCTCGCCATGCGGCTCATCCGCGATTATATGGATGACTTCACCAAAAAGCATTATGAAAAACTGATGCGTTCCCTGAAAGTCGGGGAAACAGAATTGCGCGATGCCATCTCCCTTATCACCAAACTGAACCCAAAGCCGGGTGAAACATCTACTTCGATGAAGGGGCAATACATTGTACCCGACTTCATTTTGGTAGAAACAGACGAAGGTCTGGAAGTCACCCTGAATTCACGGAATGCTCCTGAATTGAAGATCAGCCGTTCCTATATGGATACGCTGAAGACCTACGAAAAGTCGGATAAACAGAACAAAGACCTCAAGGAAACCGTTCAGTTCATCAAACAAAAACTCGATGGGGCCAAATGGTTTATTGATTCGATCAAACAAAGGCAAAATACCCTGCTCACCACCATGCGGGCTATTTTAAAATACCAGAGGGAATTTTTTGAGGATGGCGATGAAACCAAACTCAAACCGATGATCCTCAAAGATATCGCCGATGAGGTTGGTCTTGACGTTTCAACGATCTCACGGGTAGCGAACAGCAAATACGTACAAACGGATTTTGGTATCATTGCCCTGAAATTTTTCTTTTCAGAGGGGATTACCACTGCCGACGGGGAAGAGGTTTCAAATAAGGAAGTAAAAAAGATCCTGAAAGATGCCATTGAAGCCGAAGACAAGTCGCGGCCTCTGCCCGATGAACGTTTGATGGAGATCCTGAAGGAAAAAGGCTACAATATTGCCCGGAGAACGGTGGCCAAATACCGTGAACAACTGAATATACCCGTAGCGCGCTTGCGTAAACAACTTTAGACGTGAAGCAAATTGCCCTGACCTTAAGTGTGCTGTTCCACCCGCTCCTGCTCATTACGCTGGGAACCTATTTTATACTGGAATTCGACCGGATCTACCATGTGGCACTGGATACCGACACGCTGCTCACCTACCTGCTAATCATCCTCATGGGAACCTTTGTTTTCCCTGTGAATACCATCCTCCTGCTCCAAAAACTGCTGAAAAAAGACATCAGCGTATACATGCAGGAAAAAGAAGACAGGCGCCTGCCCCTTTTGGTCGCGGCCATTTTTGTATTGCTGACTTTCTATATGTTCAGCTACAAGCTGGGTTACCGTGCACCCCATCTGATCCGTGGTTATTTACTGGGCACTTCCTCAGCAATAATTTTAGCTTCCATTGTAAATGTTCGCTATAAGATCAGTCTCCACGGTATTGGATTGGGAGGAGTTTTGGCCGTATTATCCTATTTACAAGAGAGCGCATACACGGACCTGCGCTGGATTATTGCCGGCTGGTTTATCCTTTCGGGCATGGTTTGCTGGGCCAGGCTCTATCTAGGATCCCACGCTCCAAATCAACTTTATACCGGATTTTTAACCGGATTTTTTATGATCTATCTAATCATACGTATATGAATTTTGAATGTATCACTTATACCCTTGAAAACGGAATTGCCACCATCACCCTGAACCGGCCTGATGTTTTTAATGCGTTTAATGACACCCAGAGTTATGAATTGCAGGACGCACTGAAACAGGCAAAAAAGGATGATTCCGTTCGGGTAGTGGTGCTTACCGGTGCCGGCAAAGCTTTTTGCTCCGGACAAGACCTTAAGGCGATCGCTTCTTCAGAAAACCGTTCACTCAGCGAGTCTTTATATAAAAGGTATAATCCCATTATCCTGGCCATGCGCGAGCTGCCCAAGCCTATTATTTGCCGCCTGAATGGCGTGGCTGCCGGGGCGGGTTGTTCACTGGCCCTGGCTTCCGATATCATTGTTGCTTCTGAAAACGCTGCGCTGATCGAGGTCTTTATCAATGTAGGACTTGTCCTGGATTCCGGCTCCTCCTACTTTTTACCCCGTGTGGTGGGCTCGGCACGTGCCTTCGAAATGTCGACCATGGGCACGAAAGTTAAAGCCCAACAAGCCTTCGAATGGGGTATGGTGAACAAGGTGGTTCCCGCCGAAGAACTCGACGCCGCCGTTGCCGAATATACCGCTTATTACGCCCAGGCTCCCACCAAGGCCATCGCCATGATGAAAAAGATGTTGAATAAATCCTTCCATTCCGACCTGAATACCATGTTGGAATACGAAGCCTTTTGCCAGGAACTCGCCGGCCGCAGTGAAGACTATAAAGAAGGGGTTAAGGCGTTTAATGAGAAGAGGAAACCGGAATTTCGAGGGCGATAGGCTACAGGCGGCAGGGTGCAGGCTACAGGCGAATTTGGGTTTGAGTTGATGAGTTGGTAACAATTTTTTGACAGATTTTTTACAGAAGTTCTGTGGAAATTTGTCTTATGAGAAATTTTAAAGAACTACGAATTTGGACCGATGGTATTGAGCTTACGGTTGATGCTTATACTTTCTCTTCGATATTGCCATCAAATGAAAAATTTAATCTGGTATCCCAGATACAAAGAGCAGCCGCTTCTATACCGACCAACATTTCTGAAGGTTGTAGTCGAAGAAGCGATCGTGACTTTGCGCGATTCCTTGAAATTGCATTAGGTTCTGCATTTGAACTTGAAAACCTATTAATCATTGTAAGTCGCATTTATCCAGATTCCATTGACTCAAGCGCGCCACTTCAGGAAACAACAACACTCTTACAAAAGAGAATTAAAACATTAATGAACAAATTAGAATAACACCCTATGATCCCTTAACGCCTGCACCCTGTAGCCTGCAGCTTGAACCAAGAGGAACTCTAAACCTCCGTGTCTTCCTCTAATATCCGGTAACCCGGCGTCGTCGTATCATCGATCTGCCCACTCCTTACCGACCAGATAAACGCGATCAGGAAACCCACGGCCAGCAACAAACTACATCCTATCAGAATAAAAATAATGGTCATTGGATCCCTTCCTTTTTAGCAAAATAACGAATTCCCAGGGTATTGATGCTGAATACCGTGATGGAACTGATCGGCATCAACAAAGCTGCAACCAAAGGCTGTAATTCTCCGCGAACGGCAAACGTCATCCAGGTCAGGTTATAGACCAGCGAAAAGATAAAACTGAACTTGACGGTTTTTAAGGTGTTCCGGCAAAAGCGTAGAAACTTAGGCAGGGTATGGATGGATTTGCCTACCAATATCACATCGCAGGCCGGTGTAAAGGAATGCACGTCTTCGGTGATCGCTACCCCAAGCCAGGCCTCTTTTAAGGCACCTGCGTCATTCAGTCCGTCGCCTACCATCATGGGAAATGCTCCTTCGAGCCGCTTCTCACGTAAAGCGTTGAGCTTATCTTCCGGACTGCATTCAAAATGGAGCTGGTTATCGGAAAACCATTTTTGAAGGATGTTTTCACTTGTCGGACGATCCCCGCTGTACAAGGAACGCGGAAGATCCCAGTTCGAAAAAAGCGTATCCAGGTCATCGCGGAACTGCCAGTTAATGGCAAAATGAGCCAGGAACTTTCCGTTTTTTGCAATACAAACCGCCGATTCACCAACCGATTCAGCGGTACCCAATATCCATTTTTCAGAACCGAGTTTCCACTTGTCGGCACCGACAAGCGCCTCTATGCCTTTTCCGGGGATTTCTGTAAAGGTTACTCCATCTACCTTCTTTGCTGTTCCCAGGTACCGGAGCATCATCCTGGAAACCGGGTGCGACGACTGGGAAAATAATCCGGCTGCCAGGGAACGTTCTTCACTATTCAATTCATTGAACAGTTCACGTATCCGGGCAGAGCCTTCGGTGAGGGTTCCTGTTTTGTCGAATACTACTTCATTTACCCTGGCCGCTTTTTCTACGGTATCCGGATTTTTCAGGTAAATGCCTTTTTTTGCCAGCCAACGCATGGCATTGCCAAAAGCAAAAGGAGCCGCCACCACAAGTACACAGGGGCAGGCTACGATGAGTACGGCCGTGAAAGCCGAAAATGCCTTATAGGGATCGACCGGCAACCAGTAAACCAGGGTCGCCACTGCGATCAGGACCAAAGCCAGGGTAAAATACCTGCCCACATGATCCGAAAATGTTTTGATCGTTTCCTCCCCTTCCTTTTTCTCCTGTTGATTCCAGAGTGCACTGAGGTAACTTTCGGAAACAGGTCGGGCCACCTGAAGCAATACAGCCCCGCCAAGTTGCCGGCCTCCGGCATGGATCATCCTCCCCGTATCGATCTTTTCAATTTCACTTTCCCCATTTACAAAACTGTAGTCGATATAGGCGTCGCCCGAGATCAGGAGGCAGTCGGCAGGGATGAGCTCCTGGTTTCGTACCCGGATCACCTGGCCTACCTTTAGCCGGGATAAGGAAATATAGTTCGCCTCAGTGCCATCGGGATCCTCGGAGATCAGCTCCACCGCCAGGGGAAAATAGGAACGAAAATCACGGTCAAAAGAAAGTGAATCATAGGCCCTATCCTGCAGCCAGCGGCCAATAAGAAGGAAAAATACCAGGGCAGACAGGGAATCAAAAAAGCCTGGTCCCCAGTGAAAAACAACTTCCAGGATACTGCGTACAAATAAGGTGGCGATACCCAGGGCGAGAGGAAAGTCGATATTCAGGTTCTTATAACGAAGTCCTTTCCATGCCTGTACAAAAAACGGCTGGGCTGAATAAAAAACCACGGGCAGCGACAAGCTAACATTCAGCCACTTGAATACTTCGGCAAAATTATCGTGCGACTGGGGGTCCATGCCCAGGTATTCCGGGAAGCTGAACAGCATGATATTACCGGCACAGAAACCGGCCACGCCCAGGCGATTGAGCAGGGAGCGGTAATTCTTTTTTTCCTCCCGCCTGGCATTCAGGGCCGGCTCATAGCCCAGGGCGCTCAGTTTTTCAACGAGCTGCCTGAGGGTAACTTCTTCGGGGTTGAATTGGATGGCGACTTCTTTACGGTCAAAATTTACCCGGCTTTCCAAAACTCCGGGAAGAAGTTTATACAGGCGTTCGAGGAGCCAGATGCAACTGGCGCAATGCATTTCAGGAATAAAAAACTGAACGCGGGCTCTTTGTTCTTTTTTGAATTGATAAAGGGGTTCGCTGAGTTCCGGATTATCCAGAAAGGCATATTTACCAGGAGCCAGGGGTTTATCCATCTTTAAACCCGCATTCGCATCCATTTCATAATAGCGGCACAGGGAATTTTCCTGGAGGATCTGAAAAACCGTTTTGCAGCCCTCGCAGCAAAAAACATGGTCCTCCAGATGGATAACGGCATTTTGGCAGGTATCACCGCAATGGAAACAAGAAAGGGTTTCAAGCGTTTTACTCATAACAAAAACAGGGAGCTGGGCCGTTCCCGGTGTTCGGAATAGTGGGTAAACTGATCCAGATTTTTATGTCTGTCGCCCCCGCAGATCAACAAAGGGCTGCTGCTTTCATCCAGCAGTTTTTCTATGCCTTCATCAAAGTCTTCCTCAAAAAAGCGGGAAATGGCAAAATGCCGTTTATGGAGACGCAGGTAATCGTACACGCAGTTCTCTAAATTCAAGGCCTTGTCGTTCACCTTAACCACAAGATTTAAGGCTGAGTTTTCAAAATGAGGATGGAAGAGGTAGGCAAAATGTTTGATCGAATCGAAAGATGGTCCGGTTCCGTTATAGCTCAGGTAAATTTCATCAAAACGTTCCTGGTTATCATCCATCAAAAAAATAGGACAATGCACTTCCTCCAATATCTTGGCAACATGGGGCATCTGGACAAATTCATCGTACAAGGTGCGGTGAACGACCAGAAGATCAAGAAATGAGCTGCTTTCCATCCACTTGGCTTCTGACCGTCTTTTTAAGGCACCACTCAGAAGGAGTTTTTTGGATAGATTCGGTTCCTGGAGGGTATTCCATCCCAGGTCATAGAATTTAAATGGCCAGCCCGAATCTGTTGAATCCGGTTGATAAACAGCCAGAACCAACTTATCGCGCACCGAAAAAAAGTTCAGCAGCGATCTGATCTGCTCGCTCACATCTTCCAGGTCTTTGATCAATAGTAAAACTTTTCTGTTCACGGCTCGAAATTGAACTCAAAAATAACGAGGCCTGTGTTGCTATCGTATGATGACCGTCAGCGGGAAATATGATTTTTATCAGGAACAGCCTGTTGTATCAAGCCATGCTGGCAATTTTCTCCAGTTTCGGTATGTTGAGCAATTTGATCCGTTTGCCCTGTAATTCGATCAGGCCTTCCTTGTTGAATTCAGAAAGAAGGCGGATCAGGGTTTCCGTGGCGGTACCCACGATATTGGCGATATCCTCCCGGGGCAAAGCGATGTGGATCATCTCGTCATCTTCATTGTGATTTCCCGAGTCTTTAAAGGTGTCATGGAGAACGATCAATGTTTCAGCCAGGCGTTCACGTACACTTTTGTGGGCCAGGCTGGCAATTTTTTCATCTGCTATTCCCAATTCATGGCAGAGTGACTTCATCATTTCCAGGTTGATCCGGGGGTTCTGGGCCAATACTTCCAAAAAGGTATCGCGGGGAATAAAACAGGCCACAGAATCTTCCACACATTCTGCCGATGCTACAAAGGGTTCCTCCGAGATCAGGGCCCGATAACCCAGAAACTCACCCCGCTGCGAAAAACGGATGATCTGTTCCCTTCCGTCTTCACTGCTTTTTACCAGTTTTACCACCCCTCCGCTCAGACAATAGATGCCCTGGGCCAGATTATCTTCGTAAAAAATGACCTGTCCTTTTTTATAATGGACACAACTTTTTACTTTATTGATCTTTTCCACCTGTTCCGGCGTACAGTGCTTCAGAAAAGATATGCTACGGGCGTCGCAGCTGGCGCAATCCAGGTGTACTTTTTGCATGGTAACGGATAATCGGATTTCTAAGATTACGAATATCGTATTTAATATCCATCAATGAAAATACCTGTTTGTTTGAATTATCCGAAATTAAGCAGTAAACTTGCAACGGTTTTCCAATTCCCACAGTCAGTCTCTCCGGCTGGCTTGGATTGATTTCCTTACCGGTATAGCCAGTTAAAATCTCATAATTTCCCAATAAAGCATTAACACACATTAAATGTACGACATTCTTACTTTGAATGACATGCTCGTGTCCGAACTTCGTGATTTGGCCGAGAAAATCAACCTTGACGATTACAAGGACCTCAAAAAACAAGACCTTATTTACAAAATTTTAGAACACCAGGCCGTTACGACCAAGGCTCCTGATCCTGAAATGCGCAAAGAACGCCGCCCGCGGCCCGATGCCAAACCGGATAAAAAACCGCGTCACGTTGCTGAAGCGAAAGAAACCATTGTACCCGCCCAGGATGAAAAAGCGACTCCCGACAAAAAAGGTCGCGGACGCCGCAAACCTGAAGGTGAAAAAGAAATCACGGAAACCATTGCTCCACTTCCTTTAGCAGAAGTTAAGGTTGAAGGAACGGAAGTTGTTCGCGAAAACCCGAGAAACGAAGAACGCCGCGACAAACGCGACCGTCGTGATCGTAATGATCGCCGCGACCGCAATGAACCGCGTGAGCCACGGGTTGAAAACCGCGAACCACGTTTGGAGGGTGACCCCCGGGAAGAGCGCAGAAATGAGCCCCGTGAAGACCGCCGTAACGAACCGCGTCCTGAGCGTGAACCTCGTCCCGACCGTGAACCAAGGGAAGAACGTCGCGATAACAAACCCCGCGAGGAACGCGATCAGCGCAGTATAGAAGCTGCCCTGGCCTATGCCGAACTCGAAGGGATCGTAAGCAATATCGGTGTGCTTGAAATTATCCAGGACGGCTACGGCTTCCTGCGTTCAAGCGACTACAGCTACATGCCTTCTCCGGATGACGTGTACGTTGCACCCCAACAAATAAAGGTATTCGGTTTAAAAACGGGTGATACCGTTAAAGGAACCATTCGTCCTCCGAAAGAAGGAGAAAAATATTTTGCCCTGATCAAGGTGGAGAGCATCAACGGAAAAGATCCTGCAGAGGTGAGAGACCGTGTTTCTTTTGAACACCTTACCCCGCTTTTCCCGGATGAAAAATTCAACCTGTTTGACGGAGCTACCAATTATTCTACCCGTGTTATTGACCTGATCTCCCCGATCGGAAAAGGACAACGCGGATTGATCGTAGCCCAGCCAAAAACCGGAAAGACTACCTTGTTAAAAGATGTGGCCAATGCCATTGCAGCCAACCATCCGGAGGCGTATCTGATCATATTATTGATCGACGAGCGTCCGGAAGAGGTTACGGATATGGCCCGCCACGTGAAGGCAGAAGTTATTGCCTCTACTTTCGATGAGCCGGCCGACAAACACGTAAAACTTGCCAATATTGTCCTGGAAAAAGCCAAACGTTTGGTTGAATGCGGACATGATGTGGTGATCCTGCTCGACTCGATCACGCGTTTGGCCCGTGCCTACAATACTGTTCAACCTGCTTCAGGAAAGATCCTTTCCGGTGGTGTGGATGCGAATGCGCTTCACAAACCGAAACGTTTCTTTGGTGCAGCCCGTAAAATTGAAAATGGCGGTTCATTGACAATTATTGCAACAGCCCTGATCGATACCGGTTCTAAAATGGATGAGGTGATCTTCGAAGAGTTTAAAGGTACCGGTAATATGGAACTTCAGCTCGACAGGAAATTGTCCAACAAACGGATCTACCCTGCCATCGACGTGCTTGCTTCAAGTACAAGGAGAGAGGATCTGTTGATGGATAAAGCCATCCTTCAAAAGGTATGGGTGTTAAGAAACCACCTTTCCGACATGAACCCCGAAGAGGCGATGAATACTTTGTTAAAATACATGCAGGGAACCCGTAGCCAGGAAGAATTTATTGTGGCGATGAACGGGTAATTCCATTTCATAAACTTTCTAAAAATCCCGGCTTAGGTCGGGATTTTTTTTTTGCCCGTAAACAGGGCCTTTTCCCAAACGTAAGCGCGTCAATTTCACGCTTGTACAATAAATTAGCCTGCAAAAGCATTAACTTGGTACACCAACTCTACTCCTATGAAAAAGTATGTACTCAGTGGCCTGGTACTTTTTACCGTTTTTAGTGCCCTGGCCCAGGAAAACAGTACGCTACAGGTATACACCCGAAGCGAAGAAACAGCCAATGCCACCGCCTATTATTATACGCGGGTAACCAAAGAACTCGATCGCCTCACGTTGGAAAACAAGGTGCCGGTTTATCGCGACGAGGCGATGAAGCAGCCGATCGATCCGACCCAATATAAGACGGAGACAAAACTCACCTACAACTGGCAGGTTATTAATCCCGAAACACCCGAAGACCCCTATAACCTTGTAGATACCATTTTTGAGAAAAACATGGCTATTCGTAGTGCCTCTTCCTTAAAATGGCATGAACAGGTGCTTGAGATCAAAACCAACAGTACCAGCGGCGCGGTGGTTTATTACCTTTCCCTCAAAGAACTCGAAAAACAGGAAATAGGACGCGGCTATACCCTGCTCAAGTATTTCAGTAAAAACTTTGGGGATGTGAACCCAACTACTATCCTTGCGCATAGCGGCGAGCTGTTACATTTGTTGAGCGCAAAATTGTACGAGAATCCGGGAATTACCCCTTATCGTGAGTCGGGTCTGAACACCAAACTGAAAAGTGCTGACCTGAAAAAAAGGCAAACCTATCATCAGGGAGAAATAATGGAAATGGTGGTCAGCACCTTTCCCGCCAACGCCGATTCCATCAACGGAATTGTCCTCTCCTACGAATACGAGACCAATGAAGAGGAAGTTGAACTGGAAGTGGTCTCTATAGCGCCAACCTATAATTTAGGAGGCAGGCTTAATCCATACAAACCCTGGTACTGGGCTTCAGAATCAGAGGTTGAAGAAGTTTATACCGACCAAGAATGGAACAGCCTTTTAGCTATACAGTCATACAGTATCCGCAAAAAGGTCTTTGGCTATTTTGAGTATATGGAGGATTGATTTCTTCCCAGTTTAAATTTTGGAGCTGTTTTGTAAGTTTACCTATCTTTCCCTTAAGGTATTTAGGCTTATGAAACAGCTTCTTTTATTTTCCGTCCTGTGCTTGCTTTTACCCGGCCAACTTGCGGCCCAATTGTACTGCGGAGCCCCCGATTTTATGGCGGCACAGGCGTATAAGTCTGTGTACTACGATTATGTCACCGACCTTTCTTCCAAAGTGTTCTCCGGAGAATTGCAGGTATATAGCGACCCGAGTCTTAGCAGCCTATTGTCCATAACAGATCGTGGCCGCTTTCTTGCGGAAACCTATGAGGTAGAAGATATAGACCCCAATACAGGAGATTTTGTCTTATTGGAAGTGCGCGATACACTTCGTGGTCAAAATTGGCAGGGCGTTCATTTTGACCTGAATTATCTATACATCAAGGTCAACGACGTAAAATCGCTCTACATTCCGAACAAGGAAAAAAGTAAACTCAACAAACCCTACACCGAACTGCTCGAAAAATTACAAAGTGAGGCGCATCTGGACCTGATCAATTCTGAAACTATCGGAAATCATGGCCATCAGGTTTATGATGCCCTGCAAAAAAGGATCTTTGACGGTGTCCAGGCGGGAAAAATTCCCATTTACCGTGTCGACAGCGTGAACCTGGCCATGCCGCTAAGTTATTTTAATACAGCCTACATCGTTAGCGATACCGTTATTGTTGAAAGTGAATATGGAGAAGGAACCGTGCAGGTGTACCATTCC
Source organism: Bacteroidota bacterium (assembly GCA_036676705.1). GTDB lineage: Bacteria > Bacteroidota > Bacteroidia > UBA8524 > UBA8524 > UBA8524. The sequence continues at coordinate 12,517 of JAKFCJ010000183.1, read as the reverse complement.
GAACTCACGGCCGCCTCAGTAACGGGTGGTGGCATCCGGGGATCCTTTGTGGAAACCAGCGATGGATGGCATATCGAAGGTCAATATTATAGCATTAACTACAGCCCGGTCTTTTCAGGGATCGAATTCCCACCCCAACCGATGTGCTGGATCAAAAGAGAAGACATTAAATCCTTTTTAAGCACCGAAGACTGGCTGTTCCTTCAGGAATTATGGGGATTTGCCCTACAGGAAAAATTAAAGAGACCCTTCAATTCGTCAGATTTTTAGACTTATCTAAATTTCTTTTTCGTTTATTCTAATTTAAGTTTTAGATTTGCCTCATGATAAAAATGAGGGTATTGGGTTTGCTGGTTTCTGTCCTGTTTTGTTTGACAGGAAGCTTCGGGCAAAACGCCGGTATATACGGGAAAATAAGCGACAAAGATGGCGGATTAGCCTACGCCACCATCGGCATTACGAAATTGGGAATAGGTACGGCTGCTAATGATTCGGGAAATTATTCGCTCTCCGATATCCCCCCAGGTAAGCATGAAATCCGTTTTTCCATGGTGGGGTATCAGGACAAAACCATTCAGGTAAGTCTTTCGGCCGGACAAAATAAAAAATTGGATATTTCCCTGGAAGAAGCCGCCATTGTGGGGGATGATATTGTGATATCCGGAACATTGAGTCCGGTGAGCCGCGATAAGAGTCCTGTGGCCATTGAAGTTTACCGCCCAACCTTCTTCCTGAAAAACCCTACGCCTAACCTGTTCGAGGCTTTGCAGTCGGTGAATGGCGTGCGCCCGCAGATCAACTGCAGCATTTGCAATACCGGCGATATCCACCTGAATGGGCTCGAAGGACCTTATACCATGGTCACCATTGATGGGATGCCCATCGTTAGCGGACTGGGCACCGTATATGGACTAAGTGGCATTCCCAATGCCCTGGTAGACCGGATCGAAATTATCAAAGGACCTGCATCCACATTGTATGGTTCAGAAGCGGTGGGAGGATTGATCAATGTGGTGACCAAGGACCCCACCAATGCACCCCGTTTTGCAGCGGATTATTTTGTTACCGGTTGGGAAGAACATAACCTCGACCTGGGAACCAGTTATGGGAATAAAAAGGTCAAACATCTTTTAGGAGTAAACCTTTTTCGCTACGACACGCCCATTGACCGAAATGGTGACGGGTTTACCGACCTGGCACTTTCCACACGTGGCTCCCTCTTCCATAAAAGCAGCTGGAAAACCAAAGCCGGACAAGCCCAATTCGCAGTTCGGGGCGTTTATGAGGCACGCTGGGGCGGACAGCTTAACTGGACGCCTGAATGGGCGGGAAGTGATTCGGTTTATGGTGAGACGATCACGACCAAAAGAAGTGAATTACTCGGGGCTTTACCTTTTCGCATTGGCAATGACACCCTGATCTACCAGGTATCAGCCAGCTGGCATTATCAGGATTCCTGGTATGGAACAACTTCGTATATCGGAGATCAGCGCATTGTCTTCCAACAGGTGCTCTGGCATAAGCCGATCAATACAAAACACCGCCTTCTTTCAGGCATCGCCGCCCGCTATACCTGGTACGACGACAATACCCCGGCAACTGAATCCATCACCTCGGGACCGGCCAGATCAATGCCTTCCCGCATCTTTTTACCGGGTATTTTTGTTCAGCATTCCTGGTTTATAGATGCCACGAAAGAACTATTAACGGGATTAAGGTACGATTACAACAGCATCCATGGTTCTATCCTTTCGCCGCGGGTAAATTACAAATGGGATATTAAAAAGATCGGCACCTTTCGCCTCGGGGCGGGGAACGGTTACCGGGTAGCCAACGTGTTCACCGAAGACCATGCTGCCCTTACCGGAGCGAGGAAGGTCGTATTTGCGAGCGAATTAAAACCGGAAAGAAGCTGGAACATGAATCTCCAATGGCGCCGTTTTTTCAGCCTTAAAAAAGGATTTATCCAAACGGAGGCTGCCTTGTTTTACACCTATTTTCATAATAAGATCATACCCGATTTCCTGAGCAACCCGAGTGAGATCCGTTATGACAACCTGCCCGGCCACGCCGTTTCGCAAGGTATCCAGGGAAATATAGAATGGATGCCCGGTTCCAAACTCCGTTCCCAGGTGGGGTTTACCTGGATGCATAACTATACCGTCTATCCGGGCCCGAATGGAGGAGAGATCAAAGCTACCCAACTTCTAACCGAACGTTTTTCGGCCACCTGGTCGATTAGCTACCAAATTCCTTTTGGTGCACTGAGTGTCGATTATACCGGCAACCTCTATTCGCCCATGCACCTGCCGCTTCAGTCGGCTTCGGATCCAAGAGCACCCTTGTCGCCCTGGTACTCCATCCAAAACCTGCAGCTTACCAAAGAAATTCCCTTTGGATTCAGCCTGTACGCCGGGGTCAAGAACCTCCTGAACTTCACCCCTGCTGCCAACTCCATAGCCCGGGCCAATGATCCCTTTAACAAACAGGTAGAATACGATGCCCAGGGAATTCCGGTTCCAACGGCAAACAATCCGAATGGATTAATTTTCGATCCCTCTTATGTATACACTTCCTTCCAGGGCAGAAGGTACTTTATCGGACTACGCTGGAAATGGGCGTAAAAAAACCCCGGCGTATACCGGGGTCTTTTAATTTTTTATATGTACTAAGCTGTCGCGGTACTTTTCGCTTTGTTCATCATCCATTCGGAAGTAACCGATTTTGGTCTTTCCAAAGGATAACCCAGGGCACGGTCCCAGATCTGCTGAGCCAGCACACCTAATGAGCGGGATACACCAAACAATACGGTATAGTAGTCGTATTCGTTCATACCATAATGAACCAGCAGGGAGCCGGAATGGGCATCCACATTTGGCCATGGATTTTTAACTTTTCCGAGTGATTCCAAAATGCCCGGAACAACGTCGTAAACATTCCATACCGTTTCGATGGTATCGTCCTGTTCAATATTGCGTTTGGCAAATTCCATCTGAGCCGTAAAGCGTGGATCGGTTTTACGCAATACAGCGTGTCCATAACCCGGTACTACTTTTCCTTCTTCCAGTGTTTTATGAACGTATACGGCGATCTGTTCTTTGCTTGGTTTTTTGGTACCCAGTGAATCCTGCATTTCGAAGATCCATTTGATCACTTCCTGGTTGGCAAGTCCGTGTAATGGACCAGCCAGTCCGTTCATTGCTGCTGCAAACGACATGTAGGGATCGCTCAAAGCAGATCCGACAAGATGGGTAGCATGGGCAGAAACGTTTCCTCCTTCATGGTCGGCATGGATGGTCATGTACAAACGCATGAGGCGCTTAAATCCTTCTACTTCACCAAAGCCCAGCATATGACCAAAATTGGCCGCCCAATCGAGTTTTGGATTGGGTTCAATATGTTCGTCGTTTTTGTAAGTGCGGCGATAAATATAGGCAGCAACACGTGGTAACCTTCCTATGAGGTTCATCACGTCTTCGTACACATAACTCCAGTATTCTGATTTATTGATTCCTTTATTATACGCCGCAGCAAATACCGACTCGGTTTGAAGCGCGTTAATGGCTACGGTAAACTGGGTCATTGGATGGGTGGTTTTTGGCAATGCATCCAATACTTTGAATACATGGTTAGGCACATTGCTCCTGCGCGCCCATTCGTTGGAAATGTCACGAACATCGGCCTCCGTCGGCAATTCACCGATCAGCATCAAATAAAACAAACCTTCAGGAAGAGGCTCAACGCCGCCAATTGCTTTGGGGAGCTTCTCTCTTAATTCAGGGATGGTATACCCCCTGAAACGGATCCCTTCTTCCGCATCCAACAGGGATGTTTCTGTGATCAATCCGATAATTCCCTTCATTCCGCTATAAACCTGTTCCAGGGTATATTGCCCTAAAACCACGTTGCCATGTTCTTTAATCAACTTTTTTGTTGAAATAGCCAATGGCGCGGCAACTTCAGCAAATTTTTCCTTTAATTTATCCATTTCCGTAGTCTTGCGCTTTTCTAGAAAAACAACGCCGCAAAGGTAATATTTGTTCGGTGTATTGGAGGAATAAACCCTTGATTTTTAATTATACATGGAAAAATTTCCGAGGTCCTGTTTTTGGTCTTTTTGTAGCTATGAATCACTAAGTTTTCTCTATTAGGCATTCGCAGGAATTAATTTCCTGAGTGCTGACGGGCACTTTAAAGTATTAAACAATTTTTTTTAGAAAATGTCGATGAATTCCTGACGAAATATTTTTATCCTGAAATTATTTGCACCAAATTTGCAGGACTACTATCCTGCATTTATTCCTGTGAAGTCAACTACCAAGATCTACAAATCCAGTAATAATAAGTTTGGCACATGTCCGAAATGCGGACACCGAAACGGGCTCAATCCTTTCCGATTTGGAGGGCTCAGTCAGGCTACCTACGAAATGACCGGGCATCGCGTCATCCATCATAAATGCAAAAAATGCCAATGGCAAGGCTACGTACTTGTCAATTCAGAAACCCCCTGGGTTAACAAACTCACCCATGCTGCCTTTTATCTATTCTGGGTAACGATATTGGTCATTGTTCCGGCTGCACTTTTTATTCGTTTCTTCTAGGAAGAATTTTCCAAATTCGGGAATAAAAAAACCCGGCAGACTCGTTAGTGTGCTGCCGGGTGTATAATTCCAATGATGAATTACTAGTAGCGGTAGTATTCTGGTTTGTAAGGCCCTTTTACATCTACGCCGATATATTCAGCCTGATCAGGATCCAGGGTTTCCAGTTTCGCACCGATCATATCCAAATGGAAAGCGGCTACTTTTTCGTCCAGAATTTTCGGTAATACATACACCTTATTTTCATAAGCCGCCGTATTCGTCCAAAGTTCAATTTGCGCCAGGGTTTGATTACTGAATGAGTTACTCATCACAAAAGATGGATGGCCCATTGCACAACCCAGGTTCACCAACCGGCCTTCAGCCAGAACGATGATCTCGTTTCCGTTTACATTATAAATATCCACCTGTGGTTTTAGTGAATATTTGGTTGAGCCGTACGTTTTGTTCAACCAGGCCATGTCGATCTCATTGTCGAAGTGACCGATATTACAAACGATGGCTTTATCGCGCATGCCACGGAAATGGCGCTCACGAATGATATTTTTATTTCCGGTAGCAGTTACGAAGATATTGGCTCTTTTGGTAGCCTCATCCATGGTAACCACTTCAAATCCGTCCATGGCTGCCTGTAGCGCACAGATCGGATCGATCTCAGTAACCAAAACGCGGCATCCGGCTCCCCGGAGTGATTCTGCAGAACCTTTACCCACGTCGCCATAACCGGCCACAACGGCAACTTTCCCGGCCATCATGATATCGGTAGCACGACGAATGGCGTCGACCAGCGATTCGCGGCAACCGTATTTGTTGTCGAATTTGGATTTAGTAACCGAATCATTCACATTAATGGCCGGCATCGGAAGGGTACCTTTTTTCATGCGCTCGTACAAACGGTGAACGCCGGTAGTGGTTTCTTCAGAAAGGCCTTTGATGTCTTTTACCAGTTCGGGAAAACGGTCCAGAACCATATTGGTCAGGTCGCCTCCGTCGTCTAAGATCATGTTCAGGGCTTTTCCTCCTTCGAAGGCGAACAAGGTTTGCTCAATGCACCAGTCGAATTCTTCCTCGTTCATCCCTTTCCAGGCATAAACAGGAATTCCTGCCTGGGCAATGGCTGCCGCTGCATGGTCCTGTGTTGAGAAAATGTTGCACGATGACCAGGTAACTTCTGCACCCAATTCTTTCAGGGTCTCGATGAGAACCGCTGTTTGAATGGTCATGTGCAGGCACCCTGCGATACGTGCTCCTTTGAGCGGTTTTTGTGCGCCGTACTCTGCACGGATCGCCATCAGACCGGGCATTTCTGCCTCTGCAAGTCTGATCTCTTTTCTGCCCCACTCGGCAAGCGTGATGTCCTTAACTTTGTAGTTAAGCGGTGTGGATTGTGTTGTCATAAAGTGTTATATATACTAGATGCGACAAAGATACGTAATAATTGTTCTTCGCTGCATCGGGAAGGGTCATTTAGACCCTTGGCATTTCCATGGAATTGGAATTACCTTTGTAGGTACAATTAAACGGTCAAACAGTCTTACAGTCAAACAATAAACCCTTATGTATCCAGAAATGCTTGTAGCTCCGATGCGGGCTGAATTAACCAATATTGGCTTCCAGGAATTAAAAACCCCTGAAGAAGTCGTTTCTACCATTGAAAAATCAGAAGGCACCACCCTGGTTGTCGTTAATTCTGTTTGCGGTTGCGCAGCGGGAGCGGCTCGTCCGGGTGTGGTGGCTGCAGTAAAAGGCAATACCAAACTTCCTGACAATCTTGTAACTGTATTTGCGGGTATGGAAAAAGAAGCGACCGATAAGGCACGTTCGTATATGCTTCCTTATCCTCCATCCTCTCCTTCCATTGCCCTGTTCAAAAACGGGGAACTGGTTCATATGATCGAGCGCCATCATATCGAAGGCCGTAGTGCCCAGATGATCGCCGATAATCTGAAGATGGCATTTGAGGAATTCTGTTGATCCGTTGGGGCAGAAAATTTTCTGCCCTTACACAAAAAAAACCCGATGACGCTGTCATCGGGTTTTTTTATGTCTTTATAAGTGTCTGCTATTTTCCACCGTTACCGGCAGGGTTACCTACGCGCACCATGGCACAACGGAAACCGAGGGTGGCGAGGGCTTGTTCTTCATCAAGGAAGCGGCGCGTTCCGGGTGATAACCAATAAGCACGGTCATCCCAACTTGCGCCTTTGTATACACGGGCTCTGTTATTAACCAGAGAGTGAACACCGTATTCGTATTGTTGATTGCCATTATCATACACTTCCTCATCCATGTACCCGATATTATCAGATACCTGGTAATTGCGGCGGTCGATATTGTCTTCTTCAGTAACCGGACGGTATTTGATCCGTCCTAAAGAGTCTTTTTCCTGAACATATCCATCCGGATCCAATTCTTTGGTCATGTACTCGTTACCACGGAAAGAACCCATGTCTTCAAAGTCCTGCATAGAAAGCGGACGATACACATCCATTACCCACTCAGAAACGTTTCCACCCATGTTCCAAAGACCGAAGTCGTTTGGCCAGTAAGATTTAACCGGAGTGGTAACAAACCCGTTATCATTCAGTTTTCCTGCAACACCCGCGTTATCACCACGGCCTCTTTTGAAGTTGGCCTGGATTTCCCCTCGGTGTTTTTCAGGAGAAGATTTTCTGGTAGTCAATCCATTCCAAGGATAGATACGGCGTGTATTGATGTTCTCAAATTCGGAGTTCCCCATAAGGGCAGAGGCGGCATATTCCCACTCGGCTTCTGTTGGCAAACGGTATTCCGGTAAAAGGATACCATCTTCAATACGCACGGTCCGTGCAGTTCCGCCCGGAGAAATATCCCGTAGCGGGTTTTTATCCATACCGGCGTATTGACCGTTATAATAGGCGTCGGTATTGAAGTTGTCTTCGTTTACCTGGGCAGATATCACTTTTACATCCTGGATTTTCTCACGAATAAGGATATACTCGTTCACCCTGTCGGTTCTCCATGCCGCAAAAGCAGTTGCCTGGACCCAGTCAACACCTACCACAGGATAGTCGTCGTAAGCCGGATGGCGGAAATAGTACTTCACCAAAGGCTCATTGTAGGCCAGTTTTCTTCTCCAGCTGTTGGTGTCCGGAAGGTTCTTATCATGAACTTCAGGATAATCAACAAAAACCCGAGCTAACCATTGCAGGTACTCGCGGTATTGATGGTTAGACACCTCCGTTTCGTCCATATAAAAGGTCGGAACGGTAACACGGCGTTCAACGTTATCGTGCGAATAGGTGACGTTTTGTTCGGTAGAACCCATTGTAAAGGTACCTCCCTGAACCAAAACCAAACCCGGTCCAGTTTCCTGTCCCTCGTACTCCAACTTCTCAATACCACCCCACTCGGTACTATTTAATGTCCAACCAGTTGTTGCCGACTTCTCCTTCTTACATGAAGTACCAAGTCCCACAGTGGCAAGTCCCAGAATTCCTATCAGATACTTTTTCATAATAGTGCGAAATACAAAGTAAAGCGACTTTGCTCAATAAACGCAAGTTTCGCCGCTAAAATTGTTCAATTATATACAAAGTTGAGCAAATAGTTAAAAGCCCCTATACACGTTTTTCATAAAATCCGCCTCTTTGTCTTTTCCCGGAAGAATAAAACGAAGTGCGAGTTCATGGTATGAATCATTCCTGAAATAGGTAAATGTATTAAAAGCCAACGTCCTGTTAACATAGGAATAATTCAACCTGAAGTAGGGTGATGTAAAGCCTACAGAAGGAAGCACACCATGACCACCGGCAAACAGTACGCCTGCCTGAACGGGACCAAAATTTACAAATGTTCCAATTATCCCACGACTTCCGCCTGATTGATAATAAATCTTGACATAAGGCTGAAAACTCCATTTCCAGAGACCTTCCTTTTCCTCATCCAGGGGAATCACGCCACCAGCCTCTGCAGAAAGCATATTCCTGGGCGTATAAAATCGCATACCGGGAAATTGTTGAATGAATAGTGGAGTGAGCTCAGCAAAACCGAGTGCGGCATAAAAACGTTTCCTGTGCAGGCTTATTCCTGCATCCCAATTAAATTGAAGATCATTTCCGGAGTAAATCGTTGCACCCTGTGTTCCTATCGGCCAACCACCTGAAGAATTGAGCACATGTGCGTTTAATCTGCCTTTTATTCCCGCCCGGAGTATCATTTTGCTACCAATTTGAAAGCCATGGGAATAACCCAGGGTACCGCTATTTTGATGAAAATCCCGATAGTAGTCGGCCCGGTTCCACCTCAGCTCCACTCCTCCTCTGCCTGAAAATAAACTTTGCCCGAATTCAGCAGTATGGCTCCATGCAGGGAATCGATACGAATACTCCGGATCAATACTTAAAAAACTGTTTTGAAAAGTAAGGCTGCTTCCATATTCCTTTATCCCGCTCAGCGCAGGATTGCTATAACGCCCGGAATACATATACATTTCGTATTCACTATAGGGTCGCTGCGCCAATAAGGAAGTAAAATAAATACCCAAAATTCCCGTCAACAGGAGTTTTTTTAGCATCGTCTTTATTTAAAAGCCCGGACAAATATCATTCAACCAATTTTTTGGCACCTTTCTTTCCAGGCAAAAAAGGTAGGCAAAAGAAAGCTCATGTGAACCCCTTACTGCTGCTCTGGCTTGTGAAACTGTAACATCATAAGAATAGCCGATCTTATAGTGTTCTCCCTGCCAGCCTAAAATAGCGATCAATGCATCCGGATTCGACCCCGTTTGCCGGAACCACAAGCCGGTAATGAGCCCGCCTTTGCTGGCGTAGAACCCCAAATTTAGCTGTGTGAATTTTTCCTGAACCGCAAAGAGCACATTGGGCGAAAGCGTCAGTTGATCCCTTTTATGCTGGCTCCTCACATTACCCACCTGAAAATTCATGCCTGCGTGGATATTTGCCCGTCGTGGCAAATAGGTGCCCGGACCTGGATTGCCATAAAAACTTTGGGAGGGTTCATTCAAATGAAAGACCGCCACCCCGGCATAAAAGCCTTTTCCACTGATCACAGCTCCCGTACTAAAACTGGGAAGGGAAACCCTTTCGTAAGGCAAAGTCTCTTCCGTAGGTTTAACAAATCCTTTTTTGGCTTCGATCTGATCTGCAAAGTTCAGTCGCGAAAAATCGATGCTCCGTTGGATATAACTTCCCTGAAGGGCGGTAAAGATGGTCCAGTCTCTGCCCACATTGATGGCATAATTGTAGACCATGTTCACGGCCGTTGTAGTGAGCAGACCGTCGCCGGCAACATCATTGAGCAGAGAAACCCCGAAGGCGCCACCGATCCTGGGTGCCACCTGGTCATAAGCAAAACTGATCGTCCTGAAGTTTCCGGGCATGGAGGTCCATTGATTCCGGTATTGCATGCCTGCTCTCCCGCCACAAAGCCCTACACCCGCCAGGGCAGGATTGGTTAACATGGGGGAGGCATAAAATTGCGAATAGATCGCATCCTGTGCCACCAGTTGCCCGGCAAAAAGCAGCATCAGTAATTGGTTGAAAATCCTTCTCTTACGCATAATTAAATTTACCACTCAAAACGGGTACGAGAAAATTTATTCGACAAAAAAAGCCATCCGGGACAGGATGGCTCTACGTTTCTTTCTTTTACAGGGTCCTAAAAATCAGGACAGGTCAGTTTGCGGTAACGTTTTGACCGTTTTTTCGCACACCATTCAATGGCAGCAGAAATTTCATGTGATCCGGGGGCAGCAGCACGGGCTGAAGACAGGGTCACATCATAGCTGTAGCCAAATTTGAACTGGTTATGACGGAATCCAAGCAATACCAACATCGCATCGGTATTGGGTGAAGTTTGACGGAACCAGAGTCCCGCAACCAGCGGTCCTTTATTCACATAAAATCCAAAGTTCACCTGCATGAATTTTTCCTGCATCATGAACAAAATATTCGGACTGATCGCCAGGTCGGGTGTACCTCCTCTTTTTCCCTCTTCCAAAGGAATAACCAATCCGGAGTGGATGGTAATACGACGGGGCACGGTAGTACCTTCATCGGAGTTTCCATAAAAGGACTGGTTCGGCTCGTTCAGGTTATGGACGGCAAGGCCGGCATAAAAGTTTTTGGTATAACCGATAACACCCGCAGCAAAATTGGGGTATGACACACTTTCAGAAGGAAGTTGCTCATTGGTTGGTTGAACAAATCCACGACGCGCTACGATCTGGTCGGCAAAACGAAGACGGTCAAAATCGATGGCTCTTTGTTGGTAGGTAGCCTGGATGGCAGCCCGCATCGTGAATTTTCGACTAACGTTGATCTGGTAGCTGTAAATTCCTGAAAAAGCGGTTGTGGTTAAGAGTCCGTCGCCGGCTACATCCTGCATGGCCATGATACCAATACCCCCGCCGATCGCATCGAAATGCTGGTCGAAGGAACCGGCAAAAGTCCGGAAGGTTCCCGGTAAGCTCGGCCACTGGTTCCGGTAATTCAGAACGATACGTCCACCACAATTACCCGTACCGGCGAAAGCCGGATTCGTATACAGCGGCGCCGCATAAAACTGAGTGAATTCAGGGTCCTGAGCCCTGGCATCCATGTTTATAAGCAGCATCAAGCCACCTAAGGCGATACTGCGGACAAGCAACTTTTTGCGTAGAATTGGTGTCATAACTTCAAAAGTACTTATTTTAAACGTACGAAATAAATGCTGTTTTTAATTCGTTTCAAAAATGGCAGGAAATTCGCCATATAATGCAAACAATTGAATATAATTTGCAAAAGCAAGCTGCCCTACCAAAGTTGAACGTATGAAGATGACCCCTTATTATGTTGTTTCGTTGCTTCTATGCAGCGTGCTTTCCCTACCGGCAGGTGCACAGGACGGCTATGTTGATCAGGACTTTGTTTGGCAGGACAAAGCGATCAGCCAGTTGGATTCTGTCCTGGTATTGACTCCTTTTACGAATGAGTCGGAACAAATTCGTCCCGGTGAAGTCCCTTTTTTTACCAAACAGGTTCCCCTCGGAGAGGGGGAGTTGCTGATCATCGACCCGAATATTTTTGCCCTGATGGAGGATCTCGATGCCGTGCGTTATGCCAACTATATTGCCGGACTCGGCGCCATTCCCGGGAAGATCCAGCCTACAGTTAATTACCAAACAGCCAAAAAGCAGCGTATTGCTGTCATTCAAATTCCCCTTTTTGAAAAAGACACTGACGGCAAGGTCAGGAAACTCTCCCACCTTACCTTAAAATGGGAGATAGCCAGGCCGGTAGAGAGCAACCGGATGGAAAGCAAAAAAGGGGTGAACTGGAAAAGTGAGAGTCTTTTGAAAGACGGTACGTGGGCGAAAGTGACTTTTGCCGAAAGCGGTGTTTATCGTCTGACAGTAAGCGAGATCGAAGGATTCGGAATTCCGGCCCGCAACCAGGACGTCAGCAAGATCAGAATGTATGCCTATTCCGGCGGGATGCTCCCGGAAGCCAACAACCTCACCGTATATGATGACCTGGAAGAAATGGCCATCGAGGTTCGCGATAAAAATTCAAACGGTATTTTCGATGGCGATGATGATGTGCTTTTTTTCGCCCATGGCCCGCATCAACTAACTTATAATCCCGCCAACAAAGTATTTTATAAACAGATCCATCTTTATTCTGATCTGTCGGCGGCCTATATTACCGTGGGTGCACCGGGAGGAAAACGTATTGCTTCAGTAGCCGGGAGTCCGAATACCCCAACTTACACCACCTCTTCCTTCGATGAAATTATGCATCAGGAGGAAGAAAAGATTAACCTGATCAAATCGGGAAAAGACTGGTATGGCAAAGAATTCGGGCGCATCACAACAAGCCATACGCTCAGTTTCGACCTTCCCGGACAAGTTGCCGGGGAAGCGATCAAATTCCAGA
>JAKFCJ010000182.1:0-2034 GCA_036676705.1 Bacteroidota bacterium | reverse complement strand
CACGCTCGCTAATGCCGAAGTAAAGGTGTTAAATTATGATCCCGTACTCCGTGAACTTCGCTTTGAAGTTAAGTTCGAAGTAACAAGTGATATTAACCAGCCCTTGTTTTTTAGTACTGCTATAACTGAGGACAGTCTTATAGGAAAACAGGAATATACAGGTCAGCCTGGAGGAATGGTAGAAGACTACGTGCATTTTCATGTTTTACGTGACATGCCCCATTTTAAGGTTAACCTGAACCCGCAAAATGAGCCTGCCGCAACGAAAGGCCGTGTGTTTCTGAAACAATACGCCTATATCCTTCCTGAAAAATGGAAACCGGAAAATTGCCGTTTGATCGTCTTTATCCATAAAGATGTGGAAGTACTCCAGGCAGTAGAGATCCATATTCAATAAGCATGTGGAAGGCTGAGATCCGTGGCTTCAAAGATTACCTGAGGCTGGAAAAGTCCTTATCAGCCAACTCGCTCGATGCTTACCTCCACGATGTAGAAAAACTTACCCAATACCTGGATATCGCGGGTATACAAAAGGCACCCGCAGCCATTACTGCCGACGACCTTCATCAGTTTTTACGCTGGGTCAGTGAGCTGGGCCTGGCCGCCGCTTCCCAGGCACGCATCCTGTCCGGTATCCGGGCTTTTTACAAATACCAGTTAATGGAGGACCTCATTAAAGAAGACCCTACCGAATTACTGGAAGGTCCCAAACTGGGCAGAAAACTTCCCGATACCCTCGACTACAAAGAGATAGAAATGCTGCTCGACGCCATCGACCGCAGTACACCTGAGGGGGAACGGAACAGGGCCATGTTGGAGGTGCTTTACGGATGCGGACTCCGGGTTTCGGAACTCATTACTTTGCAAATCTCCAATATCTACCCGAATGAAGGTTTTGTGCGGGTAACCGGAAAAGGCGATAAAGAAAGGCTGATCCCCATTGGCAGTTCAGCCTTAAAACAGGTGCTTTTATATCTTCAGCAGGTACGTGTTCATATACAACCCAAACCTGCAGCCGTGGATACCGTTTTTATAAGCAAAAGGGGAACAGGAATAACAAGGGTGCTCGTATTTACCATCATCAAAAATCTGGCGAAAAAGGTCGGCATGAAGAAGTCGATCTCGCCCCACACCTTCAGGCATTCCTTTGCCACCCATCTGGTGGAGGGCGGAGCCGACCTGCGTGCCGTTCAGCAAATGTTGGGACATGAAAGTATCACCACGACTGAGATCTATACCCACATGGACCGCGAGTTCCTGAAAACGGTGGTTAATCGATTTCATCCGCGGGCCGGACGCTGAGATTGCATTCCGTTTCCGTAAATTCGCGGAGCATGCCCTTCGAACTCACCTCCGACTTTATTCCATCCGGCGATCAGCCGGAAGCCATCCGCCAGCTAACCGAAGGAATTCGCTCGGGCGAACCGGCGCAAACCCTGCTCGGAGTGACGGGTTCGGGAAAAACCTTCACCATCGCGAACGTCATACAAAACGTACAGAAGCCTACGCTGATCTTAAGTCATAACAAAACCCTCGTGGCCCAGCTTTATGGCGAGTTCAGGCAGTTTTTTCCGAATAATGCGGTAGAATATTTTGTTTCCTATTACGACTATTACCAACCCGAAGCCTTTATTCCTACCTCCAATACTTACATCGAAAAGGACCTGGCCATCAATGAAGAAATTGAAAAAATGCGGCTGAGTACCACCTCGACCCTGCTTTCCGGACGAAGGGATGTGATCGTTGTGGCCTCTGTCTCCTGTATTTATGGAGCCGGAAACCCCAAGGATTTTGAAGGAAGTATTATTCGCCTTCATGAAGGACAAAAAATTACGAGGAACACCCTCCTTTATTCCTTTGTGGATTCGCTCTATTCGCGGACTACAGCCGATTTTAAACGGGGTACGTTCCGGGTTAAGGGAGATACGGTAGATATCTATGTGGCCTATGCCGATTATGCCTACCGCATCCAGTTTTTTGGAAATGTACCGGGCCTGGCCACGCGCTAAAAATACCTCTGCATTCGGACCTCCC
>JAKFCJ010000181.1:0-1832 GCA_036676705.1 Bacteroidota bacterium | reverse complement strand
GGCTTCGGGGATTAGACAGCGAGAATGCCACCGTCATGATCAACGGCATGGTGATGAATAAAATATACGACGGAAGGCCGCAGTGGGGCAATTGGGGCGGTTTGAATGATGCCACCCGGAATCAGGAATTTACCATCGGCACGGCGCCATCCGACTATCATTTTGGAGGAATTCTGGGAACGCAGCAAATCAACACGCGGGCTTCGGCATACAGAACGGGTTCCCGAATCAGCTTTTCGGGTACGAATACCCATTACACTTGGCGCACGATGGGAACTTATGCTTCCGGAATGGGTGACAGCGGTTGGGCGATAGTGGTTTCGGCCGGAAAACGGATGGCACAGCAAGGCTATTTCGACGGAACCAATTTTGACGGGAATTCCTTTTTTATGAGTGTCGAAAAAAAACTAAATGATCAACATTCGCTTAATCTCTCCGCTTTTTATACGCCCAATTCCAGGGGTAAAAATTCACCCAATACCGATGAGGTAACCCAATTAACGTCAGAAAAATACAATTCCTATTGGGGTTTTCAAGAAGGGCAAAAACGAAATGCCCGGATAAAAACCATCGAAGAACCTGTCGTGATGTTGAATCATTTTTTTAAAATAAACGAACAGGCCAATCTCAACACAGGAGTCATGTACCAATGGGGGAAAATAGGCAACAGCAATTTGGATTTTCAGCATGCCAACGGCCCGGATCCCACCCATTACCGAAAAATGCCCAGTTATTACAGCGCTTTATACGCACCGGATGATGGGGAATTTTCGGGAGCCTTTACTCCCGATGCCGTCAATGCGCAGCTCAACAAAGACGCTTTTCTGGAAACTCCCCAAATCAATTGGGAGGCGATGTACCAAGCCAATCAAATGCCGGTTATAGACAGTAACGGAACGATTGTAGGTTATGAAGCGGCCAAAAGCCATTATGTGTTGTACGAAGACCGAACGGATGACAAAACCATAACAGGAAATTCAAACTTCAATACCCAGTTTGATGAGCATATTATTTTTAATGCCGGAGGGATGTTCCGATTTTTAAAATCACACAATTATCAAAAACTGACCGATTTGTTGGGAGGTAGTTATTTTGAGGATATTGATGCTTTCTATGATGGCAATCAAGCCCAGTCTGATTTGAACCATCCCAACCGGCAGGTGAAAGTGGGTGATGCATACGGCTACAATTACAATTTTTTGGCTACCTATTTCGAAGCTTTTTCCCAGTTTAAATTTTCGTATGATAAAGTCGATTTCTATCTGGCGCAATCATTCACCAGTGCTGCTTATCAAAGAGAAGGCTTGTACAAAAACGGAATCTACGAGACAATTTCTTTTGGCAAAAGTGAGCGGGTGGTTTTTGAAAATTTTGGATTCAAAGGCGGACTCACGTATAAAATATCCGGAAAACAATTGTTGCTGATGAATGGCTCCTACCGAACCAAAGCCCCATCGATTCGCAATACGTTTCCCAATGCCCGATTGAATAATTCTATTGTTCCGGGAGTGCAAAGTGAAAATTTGGGAAGTTTAGATTTTACCTATCTGTATCGTTCGCCAACCATTAAATCCCGACTGACGGCCTATTATGTGGCTATTAAAAATGCGGTTAAAACCTCTTTTTTCTATGCCGAAGGGATTTTTGATAATGAAGCAGGCTATACGAATACCAATGCTTTTGTGAGTCAGACCTTGACGGGTTTGGATAAAAAAAATTACGGAGTCGAATTCAGTTTCGAATACCAACTGAGTCCGACGTTTAAGGCGAGTGCCTCGGCGGCTTATGGACGGTTTACGTATGCAAGCAATCCGAATGTGAGTATTAATAAC
>JAKFCJ010000180.1:0-11739 GCA_036676705.1 Bacteroidota bacterium | reverse complement strand
GAATTTCAAGGTCAATTTCATCAAGAATAATTAGAGGATCTTTCTCGTTTAATAGGATGGGAATACAAAAAGGGAAGTAATAAGTATTAACCTGCTATGGATCACGTTTTAAATGATTTGGTATACTCATGGCTGGCTCGAGGAATATTAAACGAATTGAAGAGAGTTAATCCCGTGCAGGAGAATGGAAGAAGGAAAACCAAACATCACGTTTGGTTGACATAGGATATTGGAATACCCGCACTAGCTGAACATTTGATAGGGCTAAAAGTCCTTGCGGCTACGCATAATAATTGGCGAAGGTTTTACGAACAGGTAAATAGAGCCTTTCCTACACAAACGCATCACAGCTTTATTTGGCATTTCCGGAAGTAGATGAAGATTAAGCAGGAAACTCTATTGTTTTAAGCCAATTGCTCAGTTTGATCAATACCTTTTTTGAAATATAGGTATACTCTTCATCTTTATTGTAAATAGCCACAGAATCATTTGAACTAGCGAATTTATACATTGTATACCGCTTACGTCGCCAGGTAAAGGATTTGCCTTTATTTGAGGCATCACCCATTTTAACAATTGCTGAGTCTATATCAGCAATTAATTCATTCAATTGGATGCTGTCTGTCAGCATTACGGAAGCATAGTCTATTATATGCTGATACTCGGCGTTTTGATACATGATTAAAACCATGTAGAAGGTGTCCCCGTCGCTTATGTTTTTCTCAAATTTACATTCCAAATGCCCGACCTTCTCCTCCAATATGTTTTCGGAAACATCTTGCGAGAAGGACAGCAGGGGAATAATAAACGAAACGAATAGAGTGATTACACTTTTCATTGGTCGGTTTTTTCAAAAATATTGCATTATTGTTTAGCTAGATCTATAATTTTCCCAAACGTTGATTTTTCTTTCCGAAAATACGGTAAGGAAATATTTCACTATCTTAAACCTGGAAGATGTTCTTGGAAAAAATGTTCTTGAAGAGAAGAAAACAAGGGTATTGTCCGAATTCGACCAGAAGCTAAAACAAGCTTTAAATTTTGACTCGAAAGGAAAGGGAGACGACTAAACAGCCTGCGCTTCTTTTTCTAATTCAGGATGAACCTTTAGGTACTCGTCTCTTAAATACAGCCCCATTAAAGTTGTTATTTTCTTCAAATCAATTCTTTGACCTTCCCAAATCGGGTCGAAGTAAATTTTATTCTTTAATGGCAAGAAGACATCTGTTCTGGATTGATAGTACAGAACCCTTTCGCAATATTCTTGTAAATCATAAGGAGATTTGAAGTTCTGGCTTTCTAGTTGTGCAAACAACTCGCTTCTTAAAGCCTCTACAATCATTTTACATTCGTATTGATCAAGAATGGATTGCCCCAAAGCGTTTATTGTTATTGGGCTATTTGATTTTGTAAGAGGCCAAAATTCTTTATTAATGTCCATGTTATTAAACTCCCACATGTCATTAACTTTGTTAGAAAGGTCGTCTAAAGTAGACAATACCTTATCGAGCTTGCTTTCAAGTGAATTAAACCGCTCTTCCATATTTTCTAAAATTTAGGGGCCGCAAAGGTACGTTATTATTACGCATACTTACAAATAGGCTTAATCAAATATAGACCAATATTGAAAAAAACAATCGGATAATTAGAAACATATCAACATATCGTCAATGCAGTGACCTGTTTTCGGTCCGGATTTAAAATTGTCTGGTTAGACGAGAAATTAATAAAGGAGTTGGCCTTTGTTCAAAATAATAATTCTTGTCAATAACCAGTTGATATTCGTATTTCTTGACGGCGACTGCATTCGTACTCTAAGTTATCCAACTTGTAGGAAATTGTCTCTAATTCCTTATCTAGTTTTTCCTCTAAATCATACACGCTACTTTCAACACTAGAGATAGAACTGTCTTGTTTTTTAATAAGGGCATTTTCAGATGCGCTGTTAGAATCAATCTTATGTAAAAGGACTGCCCCGAATATTAAAACGCCGACAGTGCCAATTTTAGCATTTGTTGATGTTTTTATTGTCGCTAACAATCCCCATAGTAAAAAAGCTGTCGCTAATGCAGACAATAAGTATAGTCGCTCATAGGTTCTTTCCGAAACAGAAATACCCATCACATACACCTCTTTTGATTCAAGCATCATAAGAATATCACTGACATGAGTTAAGTGTTGACTAATTAAGTCCTCAAATTCGGAAAATCCGTACACTCGTTTCTCGTCTGTATTGTGAACGTCTACGCTTCGTATTGCACGAGTACCATAGAAAAGAACAAGATATAAGGAAGCTACAATTGCCATATAAGTGCTTTTATGTTCTCTAATGTGATTATATGCTGGGCGGAGGAACTTGAATATTTTTTTCATAAGAGGTCTAGTTTAGGTACGATCAAAAGTAACATGGGCAACCAGTAAAACAAACCCAAGGCATAATCTAGTGTAAACTTATAGTTACCCTATAGAGAAGCAGTAGATTAAAAGTTAAAACACTAATAAACTTTTATAATTGGATACTTGCCTGCTATTTTCGGCCGAACGGCGATTGTTCACTTCAGATTTCTTTTCCTCGCAGGTGTCATCCCCATGCCCTCCAGCCGTATTTCTTCGCTGAGTTTAAACTCATATTCGGGCCTCAGCCTTTCCCCAATGGGCGTTAATAAAGCGAGTTCATTCAAGCCCGGTTTTTTAATGGCCGGGCTGATCGGGTAAGCATTCATTTCCGCATCGTTATACGGGCGCAGGCATTGCATCACATCCCCTAATGGAGCATCTGTATCCAGCCAGGTCGCTTCGTTTTCAATATCCAGGATCACCGGCGAGCGGTGGTGCCCGATCTGCTGCAGCAGTTTGGTGGGGGTGGTGGTAATAATGGCAAAGGTGCGGATCACCTCACCGGTTTCTTTGTCCGTCCAGTCCGAATAGATCCCCGCTAAGCCAAAGGGCCGTTTTTTATCGTTCAGGTACACCACATAGGGTTTGCTCAGCTTTTCCTTTTCCGGTCCTTCTATAAAGGCATCAGCCGGGATGATACAACGCTGCTTACGAATGGCATTGCGAAACGCAGGTTTGGATATAATGCCTTTGGCCCCCGTGTATTGCGGGTCGTTCTCCGGGTTTCCGTCCCCTTCCGTCCGCGCATTGATCAGGTACATGCGCTTCTCCGACCAACTTGGAGAAAAACCAAAACCCCCAAAATCCAACACCTGCCTTTGTTCCGAAGTAATGATCGGCGCATATTGGCCCGGAGTAACATTCACATTGGGCGTAAACAGATCAGGATTGGCCACCTTCACCTGAAAGCGTTTTTCGATCAGTTCGATTTTGGAGGTAATCACGTAGCGGCCGCACATTGCTTAAATATTTGATGCTCAAATTTAAGATAGATAACTTAATTATCGGGTTGATGTATCCATAAGTAAGGGTGTATGTTGTTTTTCATTCTTCAGGGGGGCATTGGGTTCCCTGAAAAAATAATAGGCTAATCCCGCCAAAACAATTCCTGCCAAAACTCTCCCGACCCATTTTATTAGAGGGTGACTACCAAATTCCTTTGACGCTTCCCAAATCGAGTTTTTCTTTTGAGCTTCTTTCTCTTCAATATTTTGCTTTTCTTGCCTTTCAGCTTCCGCTCTAACCTTCGCCTCTTTTTGAATCATGTAATAGGAATATCCTCGGTCTTCATAAACTGACATTCCTTTCTCCTTTATTTTAAACCATCTATCTCCACCGCACGGGCATTCACTCTCATCTTCTTCTACCAACTCCTCATTAATAAGCATATCAATAATAAATTCTTTACTTTCTGAAGATAATTTGATGCCTAGGCTCTTATATATATTTAGTTGCAAACACATGGAACCGCCTGTTGAGAGTTCGCGTAAAACAAAGTCTGCAATCTGTTGATCGGATTTATCGCTAAACCAGTCCTCCAATCGTCTTTTTCCATGGTCTGTAATCCTGTAACCGTCATACATAATCGGCATTCCTGATGCAAGAACAGCTTGAATATGATTCGTTTTGGAAAGGGAGAGAAGACCTCTATCTATTTCAACGTCGGATTCTTTCAGCCATTCTGGCAAAAGCCTAATCCGCCCATTTGGAAGAGTAATGTTTCGATTAGCCTCAATAAGCAGGGCAATCTCCAGAGGAGCTTTAAACATACCCAAAGCTAACAAAACGAAATTGTTATTTTATATGCAACTGCCCTCAGGAAAAAACCAGTTACAAAACCAAGTGTAACACATGGCAGGAGTTGATGCAACTTTAGAAACATACACAATACAAGCGAAAAAGCAGCAGCACAAAATAATATCAATATGCCAATTGTAACGTACATTTCAAATCGAATATGGCTGTTAAACTAAAATAGTTTTGTTCCATTTGATGAGAAACGCATTACTTCCCACTGACGTAATCCTGCAAATACCCAAACCTTTCCGTCAAGGCCCCATTCTCCGCAATGGTCGCGCGTTCAATGATCTTTTCCTGGTCGTTACCCACCAGCGATGACAGGATATGGCGGATAAATAAACTTCCAAACTCTTCGCTGGCGTCTTTGGGTAGTTCGGTGGGCAGGTTACCTACGGCCATGATGTCAACCGTGTTTTTCAGGTAAGGCTCGGTCTCTTTTTTCAGATGGCAGTCCCAGCCATATACCGGTGCTTCCGGTGTGCAGGCCCTTACTGTGGCCGGTACTGACCCTCCGATATCGCAGCTTATGTCGGCAATGGTTTTAATGCGGAACTCGGGTTTTTGCATCTCCTCCAGGCTAAAATGCCGGGGTATCTTTTCATTCCAGTAAATGGCGTTGATCATCAGGTCGGTAACCGGGTAATACTGGTTAAAGGTCGAAAAATACTCCTCGGGGTTGCGGTAGAAATACGATTTATCGAAAGGCGAGTTGTCCCTGTTCTCGTACAACTCGTCGATACGCAGGTGGCAGTAAACCGGCTCCGTGAAGGTATCATACAGATAGGCCCTGTCTGTTACCTCGCGGATCTTGAGTTTTTTCAGCAACTCGATCGCCCCGTGCGCTACCCGGCCATCGCCGCAAAGTGCGATCTTGATGGGCGGGAGGTCAATATCCGCATATTGGCTGATCAGTTCTTTATAATCGTGGCAGGCACCTGCCGATTTGAGGGTAAAGGTTTTGGTCTTTTTTCCATAAGCCACCAGTCCTTCATGCGTACCCACTATCCCCGCGAAGCGGCCAAAGCCAATGATCCTTCCCCCATGTTCCCAGGTCAGGCATTCGTAGTCCACCAGTTTTATCTTCTTCTTTAATACCTCCTGCAGCATGGCCCGGTTATAAGGCTGCTTTTTAATGGTATGCGAAAAGTAGAGGTAGGTTTTGCCCTCCAGCAGGTACTCCTTAGGCACCTCTTTGATGCCCAGCAATACATCCGCCCCGCCCAGGTCTTCCATCAGCACACAGCCCGCCGCCGCATAGGCCGAATCGCTAAAACAGCGGTGCGGCGAAGGCTGCACATAAATAGAAACATTTTTCCAGGAGTCGAGTATATCCCTGCATTGCGCGGGACTAAGCGCCGCACGTTGGTCATACGGTTTTTTTTCTTCGCGGATAAGAGCCAGTTTGAACATGGCTGCGAAGGTAATATTTTGTCCTTACCTGCCTGAACCCTGAACCCAATACCCTGAACCCCCCTCTCCCCAGAAAATGGCCTTTATTTTGCATTACCCAACATGTCTGCAAAATCGAAAATTATACCGACCTTTGTAGACTGCTTTTACAGCAAACACTTTTGGGGCTGACAGGTATCGACGGGTTGATGAATGAAGGTGTAAGCATGCAGAGCTCTGATAACCACGCTCTTGAAAATCGGATATCAAACAACAACAGGCGAAAACAATTTCGCACTGGCTGCTTAATCCGGAGGATTTAGCGTGCCAGCCGCTTCGGTCGGGTCTATCTGACAGCCTGATCACTCGAAGCGGTCGATATGTCGGGTATTCATCGGGAATTGTTTCGGCCCGGTGTCTTATCAGAAGCATAAGGAAAAGCGCAGATGGTGGTAGTCAGCACTTTTCCCGACAACAAATACCACTAAGCATGTAGAAAGCGTCATTTTATTCCTTCTCCGGACCCGAGTTCAAATCTCGGCAGTTCCACCACATTAAAAAGGTCCGCTATGCGGGCCTTTTTGCTTTTTAGATGCTCCATGCAGTTTTTGAGCAGCCAAACGAAAAATCTCTGCGCCTTTGCGCCCCCGCGACTAGTATTGGCGCGCCAGCCATCATGCGCCAGCCCGCCTGCCGCCTGCACCCCGATCACACCGGAACCACCGCTCCCCCAGCTACCCTCGAAACCGAAGCAGGTAAAAACTCGAGTATAGTTGCCCCAAGCGCCTCAAGTATCCGCTGCTTATAGGCCGGACGCGCCGTCACAAAACTGATCTCCCGCTCCGGTACTGGATCAATGAAAGGATAAAGCCTGGCTTTTTTTGTATCTCCCCAATCCATAACAGCCAACTCCGGTAAAATGGTGACCCCCCGATAGGCATCCACCATACGGATCAGCGATTCAATACTCCCTGAGGCATAATTCAGGCTGCTTCCCGTGCTGTTTTGTTTTTTCAATTCACAGAGCCGCATCACCTGCGTACGCAAACAATGCCCTTCTTCGAGTAGCCACAGGTTGTCCAGGTCAATGTCGTCAGTGGCCAGGTAGGCCTTGTCGGGCATGCGCATTCCTTTGCCGGCATAAACCCGGAAGGGCTCATAAAACAAAGGAGATTCATAAAAGCCATCCTTTTTAACCGGGGTGGCGAGCAGTCCGGCATCGAGCTGGTCCCTTTCCAAACGCCGCAGGATCTCTTCGGTGGTCAGTTCATGGATTTCCAGGTGGACAGCGGGGTATCGATCCGTAAAGGCCTTCAGGAACAAGGGCAACAAATAAGGCGCAAGGGTGGGGATGATGCCCAGGTTCAGGCTACCCCTGGTCTCCGTTCCCTGGTCGCTTACGATCTCCCGGAGTAACTGGGCTTCTTTGAGCACGCGCCGCGCCTGGATCAGAATGGCTTCTCCGGCTTCGGTAGGTCGAACAGGTTGTTTGCTGCGGTCGAAAATGGATGTGCCCAATTCCTCTTCGAGCTTTTGGATCATGGCACTCAACGTGGGCTGGGTAACCGAACAGGCATCCGCCGCCCTAACAAAATGGCGGTGTTCATCCACGGCAAGAATATACTCAAGTTGCTGCAGGTTCATATAGGAGTTATCTATACGAAGATAGAAAATATCAGTTTGATAAATATGATGGCAGGAAGCACCTTTGGGCTATCAATTTTCAAAAAGAAATAACGTAATTTTAACAAAATCGATAAAGGCCATGGACAATACACAAAAAGGCAAATGCCCCGTAATGCACGGCGCCAATACTGAAACCAAAGAATCCGTCATGAACTGGTGGCCCAATGCCCTTAACCTCGACATCCTGCACCAGCACGACACCAAAACCAACCCGCTTGGCGAAGACTTTAACTACCGCGACGAATTCAACAAACTGGATTTTGAAGCGCTAAAAACTGAATTGAAAGCCCTGATGACCCAAAGCCAGGACTGGTGGCCGGCCGACTGGGGCCATTATGGCGGATTGATGATCCGCATGGCCTGGCACGCTGCAGGGTCATACCGTATCGCTGACGGCCGCGGAGGAAGTGGCACCGGCAACCAGCGCTTTGCCCCGCTCAACAGCTGGCCCGATAATGCCAACCTCGATAAGGCACGCCGCCTCCTGTGGCCCGTTAAAAAGAAATATGGAAACAAACTTTCCTGGGCCGACCTGTTTATCCTGGCCGGCAACATGGCCTATGAATCCATGGGCTTTAAAACTTTCGGCTTTGCCGGAGGCCGCGAAGACATCTGGCACCCTGAAAAAGACATCAATTGGGGGGCAGAAAAGGAGTGGCTGGGCAAATCGCGCTACACCGATAATGCAGACAGCAACTCACTCGAAAATCCCCTGGCAGCCGTGCAAATGGGATTGATCTACGTTAACCCGCAAGGGGTGGATGGAATTCCAAATCCCTTAAAAACGGCGCAGGACGTGCGTACCACCTTTAAACGCATGGCTATGGACGACGAAGAAACCGTGGCACTGACAGCCGGAGGACATACGGTCGGGAAAATGCACGGAAACGGAGATGCCACCAAACTCGGTCCCGAGCCTGAAGGAGCGGCTGTTGAAGAGCAGGGCTTTGGATGGATGAACCCGCAGGGAAAAGGAAACGCAGAACATACCATAACCAGCGGACTGGAAGGAGCCTGGAGCAGCACCCCGGACAAATGGAACAATACCTATTTCCATTTGCTGCTGAACCATGAATGGAAGTCGGTAAAAAGTCCGGCAGGTGCCTGGCAATACGAGCCGGTAAGCATCAAAGAAGAAGACAAACCTTTCGATGCCCATATCCCCGGTGTAAGAAAGAACCCCGTGATGACCGATGCCGACATGGCCCTGAAAATGGACCCCGCCTACCGCCAAATTTCCGAGCGCTTTCACAAGGATCCCGAATATTTCCGGGAAACCTTTGCCCGGGCCTGGTTCAAGCTTACCCACCGCGACCTGGGTCCAAGAAGCCGCTACCTGGGTCCCGATGCCCCACAGGAAGACCTGATCTGGCAGGATCCGGTACCGGCAGTGAATTATACCCTCAGTGAGAATGAGATCGAGGAATTAAAAGCCAAGCTCCTTAACTCCGGTCTCAGCCGCACCGAGCTCATTACCACCGCCTGGGACAGTGCAAGAACCTACCGGGGTTCTGATTACCGCGGAGGCGCCAATGGTGCCCGTATCCGCCTGGCCCCGCAAAAGGATTGGAAAGGAAACGAGCCGGAACGCCTGGCTAAAGTCTTGAAAAAGCTGGAGGAGATCCAGTCAGGCCTGGGTAAAAAAGTAAGTATCGCCGACCTCATCGTTTTAGGTGGAACTGCGGCTGTAGAAAAGGCGGCACAAGACGCAGGAGTAGCTATAAAGGTTCCGTTTACCCCGGGCCGGGGAGATGCCAGCCAGGAAATGACGGATGCCGATTCCTTTGAAGCGCTTGAACCCATCCATGATGGTTATAGGAACTGGCTCAAGGAAGACTATGATGCCGCTCCCGAAGAACTTTTGCTCGACCGCACCCAACTCATGGGACTCACCGCTCCCGAAATGACCGTATTAATAGGCGGCATGCGGGTGTTAGGGGCCAACCATGGAGGCAACAAACATGGCGTTTTCACAAAACGGGAAGGGGTGCTGAGCAACGACTTTTTTGTGAACCTGACCGATATGAAATACAGCTGGAGGCCGGTATCAAAAGACCTCTATCATTTGATAGACAGGAAAACCAAAGAAACGGTATGGACCGCCACCCGGGTCGACCTGGTATTTGGGTCCAACTCCATTTTACGCGCCTATTCCGAACTTTATGCCCAGGACGACAACAAAGAAAAAATGGTCAAAGACTTTGTTAAAGCCTGGACGAAAGTGATGAACGCAGATCGATATGATCTGAAATAAAAGAATAACAGGCACTTGTTTTTATGCGTACTCATTTTTTAAATTTGTACGTATGGATGCGAAATTAACCTTAAAACTAGACAAGGAAACGATAGAAGGCGCGAAACGTTACGCTGAAAAACACCAGCGCAGCCTTTCGCGCCTCATCGAATCCTATTTGCGCACGCTTGCCGAAGAACCACAAGAACCTTACGATCAGATCACTCCCTTTATCCGAAGCATATCAACAGGTGTGAAGCTTCCTGCAGATCTGGATTATAGAGAGATCATTGCCGAGGAGATCCTTAAGAAGCACGGATGAAGGTCGATAAAGTATTTTGGGACACCAATGTGCTGATCGATCTTTTGGCCGATCGTGATCCCTATTATGTGGATGCGGCATTAATTGCAAGTCAGGCAGATCAGGGAAAGATCGAGATCTATGCCTCGACCTTAAGTTTCGCAAATTGCGCCTATGTGCTGGGGCGTGTTGAAAAAGACGAAAAAATGCGGAATAAACTGACCATGATCAAAACGGTTATCCAGCCGGTTTCACTCGATGTAACATCAATGGACAGAGCTTTGTCGGGTGGATTTCCTGATTTTGAAGATGCGCTCCAATATTACTGCGCCTTGCAGGCAGAGTGTACCATCATCCTGACCCGAAATGGTCGCGATTATCGAGAATCCGCTATAGCGGTCATGAGCCCCGCTGAATACCTGGCCTCTTTAAAGGCTTAGTCTAGTAGTTCAACTACAGCGATCCCGCTCACGAAATAGTGCCTTCCTTTATTGACCTCTTTGCAACGGTAACGGGTGCGTTGTTTTTCACCTTTTATGAAGACCATCCCGTTGCCCAATCCGAATTTGCTTCCGGGAGGGATATCGTCCAGGTGGATCACCGGAACATCATCATACCGGGCCAATACTTTGTAGAGATGCGGGTCGCTGCAACTGGAGGCTGCGGGGTTTTTCAGGTAGCGCGACAAGGCTTTTTCAATATCCTCCGGGAATATGGACTTACCGAGGTAAGGGATCATGAGGTTTTGAAAATGTCCCTTCCATTCTTTTCCATGCGGATCAACCCTGTTCTGGTGTTGGTTCCAGGCTTTGAGGTGGGCGATCTCATGCACCAGGGTAATAAAAAAAGCATAGGAATTGAGGTTATGATTGACCGATATGCGGTGCCCTTTCCCATCATGAGGCGGACGGTAATCGCCCATTTTGGAGCTGCGTTCCCGGCTTACCCGCATGTGCACCTTATGCTCTACGATGAGCTGGGCCATGGGCACGGCCGTGTCCGGTGGCAGGTATTTTGAAAGTCCTTTAATGAGGTCGTCGGGGGTCATGCGTGCAAATTCCGGATCAATGATACCAGACTTTCCGCATCCATGCCACACAACTTATACAACTCCTGTTGAGAACCCTGTTCAATAAACTGATCGGGAATTCCGATGCGGATGACCCGGTTTGATTTCCCGTGTTTGCTGAGGCATTCCAGCACGGCAGAACCAAATCCGCCCGTTATACACCCGTCTTCCAGGGTGATGAGCGTTCCATGGGTATCGGCCAGGTGGAGCACCAATGCTTCATCCAGGGGTTTAACAAAACGCAGGTCGGCATGGGTAGGAATGAGGCCTTCTTTTTTAAGCTCACGGCAGGCTTTGATGGCCTCATTGCCCAGGGTACCAAAGCTTAAAAGGGCCGTTCCTTTTCCCTGTTGGATAATCTGGCCTTTACCGATCTCCAGTTTTTTCATGCTATGACGCCAATCCGGCATTTCTCCATTTCCTCTTGGGTAGCGTATGGAAATGGGTCCTTCGTTATAGAGGGAAGCAGTATACATCATATCCCGCAGCTCCTGTTCATTCAGGGGAGCAGCCACGACCATCCCCGGCAGGCAGCGTAAAAAGGCAATATCAAACGCCCCGTGGTGGGTAGGACCGTCCTCGCCTACCAGTCCGGCGCGGTCCAGGCAAAACCGCACAGGCAGTTTTTGCACGCATACATCATGGATGATCTGGTCGTAGGCCCGTTGGGCAAAGGTGGAGTAGAGGTTACAGAAAGGAACCATTCCTTCAGCGGCCAGTCCCGCAGCGAAGGTCACGGCATGTTGTTCGGCAATGCCCACATCAAATACCCGGTCGGGCAGGGCATCCATCATGATATTCATGGAACAGCCACTGGGCATGGCCGGTGTAATGCCCACAATTTTTTCGTTATGGAGGGCCAGT
>JAKFCJ010000179.1:0-2498 GCA_036676705.1 Bacteroidota bacterium | reverse complement strand
ATCTTAAACGTAATGGGAAGAAGCATCTGCGAACTAATTTGAAGGAATGTACGCTCTTTTAGCGATAAACGCAAAAGAACAGTCGACCCGAAAGCGCCGATATCACGAAGAAAAGACGCCCTTCCAGGGCTTGTTATTGCGTGGTGGTAGTCAGCCCATGACTGGCGTCATGGGTAAGAAGTTGTCCTTTCAGGACTTATGATCACCTTTCCTCCCGGCAATTACTGTTGACCGTCGTCCGTTGACCGTTGACTAAACACTGTACTTCTTCCACCATTTAGCCAGGCGCTCCCGGATACTCCTCTCCTTCTCATTTTCCCCCGGTTCATAAAACACCTCCTTTTTTACCGGCCCAGGCAGGAATTCCTGATTGATAAAATTGCCGGGAAAGTCATGGGCGTATTTATAATCTTTTCCATACCCCATCTCCTTCATCAGGCTGGTGGGTGCGTTACGAAGAGATAAGGGAACCTCCAGGTCACCGGTTTCATTGACGCGTTTAATTGCCTGATTAATAGCCTTGTACGCAGAGTTACTTTTAGGAGCAGTTGCAAGGTAAACTACTGCTTCGGAGAGGATAATGCGTGCTTCCGGGTAACCAATTA
The DNA here is from genome assembly GCA_036676705.1 of Bacteroidota bacterium. Lineage (GTDB taxonomy): Bacteria > Bacteroidota > Bacteroidia > UBA8524 > UBA8524 > UBA8524. Next base: position 1,893 of record JAKFCJ010000179.1, on the reverse strand, counting down.
CGTTCACAGCCTGGAAGCAGGCGTTGGCTACGACCAGCGCATTCGTATCTGCCAGTCCGATATCTTCCGCCGCCAGGATAAGCATCCTGCGGGCAATAAAAAGCGGATCCTCTCCCGCCACGACCATTCTTGCCAAATAGTACAAAGCAGCATTGGGATCACTGCCACGCATGGATTTGATAAAAGCGGAGACGATGTCGTAATGCTGTTCTCCATTCTTATCGTAACGGGCTACCTGTTCTTTGGCTACTTTTTTTATCGCTTCATTTGTAATAGTGACCGCCTGGCCACCATCCTGCAATACAGCCATTTCAAAGAGGTTCAACAAACGGCGGGCATCTCCCCCGCTTAGCAACAGTAGTGCTTCCTTATCCTGTATGGTGATGGATTTGGTTTTCAGCACGATATCCTGTTCCATAGCCCGGTCGATCATTTTTAAAAGATCATCGGCACTGTGGTTTTCCAGGTGATAAACCTGACAACGCGACAAAAGGGCCGCTATTACTTCAAAGGAAGGATTTTCGGTCGTGGCACCGATCAGGGTAATTTTTCCCCTTTCCACGGCACCTAAGAGGGCATCTTGTTGCGATTTGCTGAAACGGTGGATCTCATCGATAAACAACAAAGGGGGAAACAAACCACCTCCAGTGCCGATCACCTCGCGAACTTCCTTTACTCCAGATGATACCGCGCTCAAAACATGAAACGGACGCTTGAGCTCTTTGGCTATCAGTTCGGCCAGGGTCGTTTTTCCCACGCCGGGCGGTCCCCAGAAGATCATGCTGGGCACATTGCCCTGGGCGAGAAAACGGGTAATGATCCCATCCTCACCCACCAGGTGGCTTTGTCCGATATATTCCGACAAAGTGCGGGGCCGCATTCTTTCTGCCAGGGGGGCGTGTTGCATGTGGCGAAAATAAGAAAAGAAGTCGGGAGGTAGGGAGGACTTTATGAAGGGAGGACAGAATTAGATAAGTCTGAGCTCCAAATTACAATTTTCGATGTGGATGAATTAAACCGAGGATTGATCTTTAAGCAAGGAAAGAAAATGACGAAGTGTTGGAACTTCCGGCTCCTTTTCCAGGTAGATCCAGGCACAGAAGCCTCCGGTGCCGGCATCTTCGGTGGAAGAGTCGATTTCTTTATCCCTGCATACGAGCGCCACGATCAGCTTATTTCCCATTTCCTTTTCCCCGGAAAATTTGGGCATTAAATAATAGAATTTCGATGAACTGACCGGGTCGTCAGAGCTTATGAATTGAAGCGGATAAAAGATGATCTGGCTTTTGGCATAGACCTTCCCCGTTATGCGGATCAGGGCATGACTGCCGAAATAATCAAAGTGCTTATTGATCGGCCTGATGGGTGTTTCCAGGTTGATCCGGGAAACAAAGGGCGTCTCATAATAAGGTAATCCTTTTATAGTCAATCTTATCCGCGGAAACCCAGGTATTCCAAGGTCTGCACCTTCATACGTAAAAGGAAGCGAAAGCCCGACCGGGAAAATTTTTCCCTTTACCAAAACGAGTGAACTCATTCGATTGATCGTTACATAAACGAGCACCAATAATGGGCTGCTGAACAATAAAAATATACCAATACCTGCCGGACCATATTCGAAAATATACATCATCATAAAAACAAGGGCGAGGAGCACAAAAGTGAGCGACATACTGATGCGAATCGCTTTGGCAGGAAAAGGGATATGGTCTTCGAAATGTCGGGACAAATTGATGACATTATTCATCATCAATGCAAAAATCTCGATCGCAATGAGATAAAACGCATAAGAAACAAAGGCGAACAATGGGGCCATATCCATCATTTCCAGTCCACTGTTAAAGGTTGCATGGATCAAAATACCAGTGAGGTACCAAAGCAGTAGTTCGCCTT